>JAOTWE010000300.1 GCA_029863065.1 Betaproteobacteria bacterium | reverse complement strand
GAGGTCGTACGCATGCGCCAGGCCCACCGGCGAGGGAATCTGCTCCACGCGATCGGCATTAAGGGCTTTGAGCGCGGCAGCCGAAACGCGCTTCGCGGCCGGACCGCTCACGCCGATAAACGAGAAGGTCTGCACCACCGACAGGTCGATCGTAGCCAGCGCGCCGTCGGTCAGCTTCACGAAATCTCCCCCGGTGATGCCCCAATGGCTGAGTACGGGCATGCGCTCTTCGGCTGCGAGTGCGGCCATTTCCTTCGCCAGCACCGAGCCTTCCTTTTCGTTGGCCACGAGGAGCAGCGCCTGGGCGCCGGCATCTCGGAGCTGGCGGTACTTCGCGACCAGCGAAGTGTCGCCCCAGTTGTACCACTGGACCCCGACCAGCTTCATGCGCTTGTCCGATGCGGCGTGACGTTCAGCGGCAATCAAGCTGCTTCGACCCCAAGCGGTGTTCGGCGCAAGAATGCCGACGCGGTAGAGCTTTCGCGCCGCTGCGCTCTTGAGCATTGTGGAGACGGCCCAGCTGTCGGTAAGCGACAGGCGGAACGCGTAGTTCGGTCGCCTGCCGTTATCGACGATGGCATCGGCGGCCGACCAGGGATTGAGCAGGATCAGCCGCGTCTCGTGGATCACCGGAATCGCTTCCAGCGCGACCGGGCTGAACTTGCCGCAGAAAGCGGCCACGAGATCGGGCAGCGCCGCGAACTCCCTGTAGTTGGCCACCCCGCGCGCCGGGACTGACCGATCGTCGCGCTCGATGAGCTTGAGCGGACGCCCGTTCAGCACGCCCCCGTCGCGGTTGATCTCGTCCATCGCGATCTGGATGCCCAGGCGGATCGCGTCGTCGGAGGTGCTGGTCAGGTGGCCGAACTCGGCGCTCATGCCGACCAGCACGGGGGCCGGTTCGGCCTGCGCCACCGGCACATACACGAGCAGGAGGGAGAGCGCAGCGCGTAGGAGTGGCGACGCGAGGCGCCACAGCGAGCGAAGTAGCGGATTCATCATGGGTTCGGGTATGGGACAGGGGTGTTATTGAGGAAACGGATAATACAGTAAAATCAGTAAATACAATATCAAGCTGTGTTAGATACTGGCCCAGCAGGAGGCCTCGATAATTCGTGCAAGTATCTGCATTTAAGAATTTTTACAGAAAAATGTTTCGAAGTTACGCATATATGATAAAAACGATATAACATGTAAATATCAAAACATCCTCGTATCGCAACCTCTGCCATGGACTCAAATCTGCGTCGCATTTGGAGCGATAGCTCTGGCGTCGAAGAAAGGATTGCGCACTTCCAACGCATGGGGCGCTCGCAGGGGCGCGCGACCTACCGTCGCCGCCTGGCGCTAAAGCTCTGCATCTGGCGCTGTGTCACCCGCGGCACCCTGGCGTTCAAACGGCTGCTCGATGTTGCCGGGGCGTTGCTCGGCATGCTGCTGCTCGCTCCCGTCTTCATCGGCACCTGGCTCGCGATTCGCCTCGAGGACGGCGGCCCCGTTCTGTTCCTGCAGGAGCGCGTCGGCCTGCATGGCGCAGCGTTCCCGATGTACAAGTTCCGCTCGATGGTGGTGAACGCCGACCAGCTGAAGGATCAATTGCTGGCGCAGAACGAATCCGCGGCCGGCGTCCTGTTCAAGATGAAGCGCGACCCGCGCATCACGCGTGTTGGCCGCGTCATCCGCAAGCTGTCGATCGATGAGCTGCCGCAGCTGTACAACGTGCTTCTGGGGCACATGTCGCTCGTCGGTCCGCGCCCCGCGCTGCCGCGCGAGGTCGCGCTGTACCGCCCCGAAGAGCGCGTTCGGCTCGAAGTCAGGCCCGGCATCACCTGCCTGTGGCAGATCGGCGGACGCAGCGAAATCGATTTCAAGGGTCAGGTGCGTCTGGACGTGCAGTACATCCGCGAGCAGTCCGTGCTGCTCGACCTGGTCATATTGCTGAAGACCATTCCCGTCGTCCTGCTCGGCCGGGGAGCCTACTAGGATGCACGCCGTCCCCGCCCTCGCGCTGGTGTTCGAGCCCGAAGTCCCGGCCAGCCTGGCGCCCTTGCTGGAGCAACGGCCCTTTGGCCTTCTGCCGCTCGCAGGGCGCCCCCTCCTGCACCACCAGCTCTCGGCGCTCGCCGCCGCAGGTGTTCGCGAGGTCCAGCTCTATGTCTCGCACCTGCCGCACCTGACGCGCGATTTCGTCGGTACCGGCGCGCGCTGGGGACTGCGCGTGCGCTGCCACAGCGTTGCAGCCGCCGGCCAGTTCCTTGAGCGTCCGCTGCGGGCGCTGATCGACCGGCGCCTGGGGCAAGGCGGCATCGCCATGGCCATGAACTGCTTCGTGGACGCCGCAACGTTGCGGGCCATGATGCTGGAATGCGGTGCGGCGCCGCTGCGCCTGCAGGCGGGCAGCGGCCACGCCTTGCCCTGTTTCGCGGTACCCGAGCGGGCGAGGCGCATGGACGCGCCGAGCATGGCGCGCTTCCACGCCGACGACCCGATCCTCATCGATTCGCCCAAGGCGCTCTGGCAGGCGAACGTGCGCCTGCTCGAAGGGATGCGCAGCGTTGCGCACCGCGAGCGTCGCGTCGCCGACGCCGTGTACCTGGGCAACGGCTGCCGCCTGCACGAATCCGCGCAGCTGGCCGAGCCGAGCCTGATCGGCGCACGCAGCGTGCTCGGTCGCCGCACGCGGGTCGGCGCGCACAGCATCATCGGGCAAGACGTGTTCCTCGACGAATCGAGCGAAGTGCACGCCAGCATCGTGTTCGACGGCACCTATGTCGGGCCGCACGGCTTCATCGAAGGCAAGCTGGTCGACGGCTGCCGGATGGTGGACGTCGAATCCGGCGAAGCGGTGTACATCGACGACCCGTCGCTGCTCGGCACCTCCGCGCAGCATCGCTCGGCCGGCGATTCGCTGCGCGCGTGCGCGGAGTGGATGCTGGCGGCAAGCATGCTCGCGCTGACCGCGCTCCCCGTGCTC
>JAOTWE010000060.1 GCA_029863065.1 Betaproteobacteria bacterium | reverse complement strand
CTGTTCGGCGACGTCTGGGCGCGGCCCGGCCTGTCCAAGCGCGACCGCAGCCTCGCCACGGTCGCGGCGCTCATCGCGCTATACCGGCCCGACCAGCTGAAAGGCCACCTCTGGCGCGCGCTCGACAACGGCGTGACGCGCGAGGAACTCTCCGAGCTCTTCACCCACCTTGCCTTTTACGCCGGCTGGGCTAACGGCATCAGCGCGGCGCAGGTGGCCAAGCAGGTCTACGAGGAGCGTGGCGCATGAAAGTCGGATTCGTCGGACTGGGCATCATGGGGGCACACATGGCGGCGAGCCTGGTGCGTGCCGGGCACGATGTGAAGGGCAACGATCTGCGCAAGATCGAGGTCGCAGGCGTGACGTGGGCCGACTCGCCCGCCGCCGCAGCGACGGGTGCCGAGGTCGTGTTCACGTCGCTCCCCGGACCCAAGGAGGTCGAGGCGCTGGCGCCAGCGCTCGGCGAAGCCCTGAAGAAGGGCGCCGCCTGGTTCGACCTCACCACCAACTCGCCCGAGTGCGTGCGCCGGGTGTACACGCAGATGAAGGCACGCGGCATCCACCTGCTCGATGCGCCCGTGAGCGGCGGACCCAGCGGCGCAAAAAGCGGCAAGCTCGCCCTGTGGGTGGGCGGCGAGCAGCCGGTCTACGATCGCTACGAGAGCGTACTGCGCGCGATCGGCGACCAGCCCTGCTACGTCGGCCCCATCGGCGCGGGTTCCATCGCCAAGCTCGCGCACAATGCTGCAAGCTTTACCGTGCAGACCGCACTCGCCGAGATCTTCACCCTCGGCGTCAAGGCGGGTGTCGAGCCGCTCGCGCTGTTCCAGGCGCTGCGCCACGGGGCGAGCGGCAGGAAGCGCACCTTCGACCGGCTCGCCGAGCAGTACCTGCCCGGAGCCTTCGATCCGCCCGGGTTCGCGCTCAAGCTCGCGCACAAGGACCTGTCGCTCGCGCTCGCGCTCGCGCGCGAGGTCGGCGTGCCAATGCAGTTGACGACTTGCGCGTTCGGTCAGTTCGAGGAAGCGATCAAGCGCGGGTGGGGCGAGCGCGACTCGCGCACGCCGATGCTGCTGCAGAACGAGCGCGCCGGCGTGTCGCCGCGCGTGCCGGCGGCTGAGCTGCGCAAGGTGCTGGACTAGAATCCCGGGCATGGTCACGCGCCTGCATTCGCGGCTGCGCTTCGCGCCGGCCGAAGTCAGGGTCGAGACCCGGCCGGACGGCACCACGCGCCTCAGCTCGCCGCAGCCCCTGCGCCCCTACGAGCGCTGCATCGGTGAGTGGCTGGTGAAACGGGCGCAGCAGGCGCCCGAGCGCACGTTTCTCGCCGAGCGGCAGGGCGAGGGCTGGCGCAAGCTCGGCTACGCACAGGCGCTGGACGGCGCAAGACGCATCGGCCAGGCGCTGCTCGGGCTCGGCCTCGGGCCGGAAAAGCCCCTCGCCATCCTCTCCGACAACAGCATCGATCACGCCCTGCTGGCGCTCGGCGCCATGCACGCCGGCGTGCCGGTGGCGCCGATCTCGCCGGCATATTCGCTCATGTCGAAGGACTTCGCGAAGCTCAAAGCCATCTTCGCGCTGCTCGAACCGGGCCTGGTGTGGGCCGACGATGTGAAGAAGTACGCCGCGGCGCTCACCGCCGTCGGCGCCGAGGCCACGCCGCTCGCCAGACTGCTCGACAAGGCGCCCGGCGCGCGCATCGACGAAGCCTTTGCGCGGGTCGGCCCGGACACGGTGGCGAAGATCCTGTTCACCTCGGGCTCGACCGGTCTGCCGAAGGGCGTGATCAACTCGCAGCGCATGCTGGTTGCGAACCAGCAGATGATGGCGCAGGTGTGGCCGTTCCTGGAAGACCGGGTGCAGACGATCGTCGACTGGCTGCCGTGGAACCATACTTTCGGCGGCAATTTCTGCTTCAACATGATGCTGAGGAACGGCGGCTCGTTCTACATCGACGGCGGCAAGCCCGCGCCGGGCCTGATCGAGACCACGGCAAGGAACCTCAAGGAGGTGTCGCCCACGCTCTACTTCAACGTGCCGCGCGGCTTCGACCTGCTGCTGCCGTTCCTGGAAAAGGACGCGGACCTGCGCCGCAGCTTCTTTCGCGACCTCGACATGCTGTTCTACGCCGCCGCGGCGCTGCCGCAGAACCTGTGGGAACGGCTGGAGGCGATGGCCGTGGCCGAAAAGAACGGCGAGCTGGCGATGATCTCCTCCTGGGGCTCGACCGAAACGGCGCCCTCGGCCGCCGCCGTGCACTATCACATCGAGCGCGCGGGGGTCATCGGCCTGCCCAACCCGGGCTGCGAGCTGAAGCTCGTGCCCGCGGCCGGCAAGCTCGAGGTGCGCGTGCGCGGCCCGAACGTCACGCCCGGTTACTTCCGGCGGGACGACCTCACGCGCGACGCCTTCGACGAGGAGGGGTTCTACCGCATCGGCGACGCCATGAAGTTCGCCGACTCCGCGGCGCCCTGGAAGGGCCTCGTGTTCGACGGCCGCGTCGCCGAGGATTTCAAGCTCTCCTCAGGCACCTGGGTGCACGTGGGTGCGGTGCGCGTGAAGCTGATCGTCGCGGGCAATCCGCTCATCCAGGACGCGGTGATCACCGGCCACGACCGCGACGAAGTCGGCGCGCTCGTCTTTCCCAGCCCGGCGGCGAAGGACCTCGCGCCCGAGGCGCTGCGCGCGAAGATTGCGGCCGCGCTCACGTCGCTCGCTGCGGAGGGAGGCGGCTCCACGCACCCCACGCGCGTCATCGTCACCGCCGATCCGCCCTCGATCGACGCCAACGAGATCACCGACAAGGGCTACATCAACCAGCGCGCGGTGCTCGAGCGGCGCGCGGCGCTGGTCGAGAAACTGCACGCCAAGACGCACGGCCCCGAGGTCATCACGCCGGCGGGTTAGCGCGCGCTTCGCGCGCGCGCATCTGGTATATCTTATCGGCATGGAGCGCTCCTTCAGCGAAGAGGTCGCGAAACTCAGGTTCGGCGACGGTGATGCGTTCCACGGCGAAGGCATCCTCGCGGTCACCAAGGCGCTGCTGCAGTCGGGCGTGTCGTACGTCGGCGGCTACCAGGGCGCGCCGGTGTCGCACATGATGGACGTGCTGAACGACGCGCGCGACATCCTCGACGAGCTCGGCGTGCACGTCGAGACCAATGCTTCCGAAGCGGGCGCGGCGGCGATGCTCGGCGCGTCCATCAACTATCCCCTGCGCGGCGCGGTGACCTTCAAGTCCACCGTGGGCACCAACGTCGCCTCGGATGCGCTTTCCAATCTCGCCTCCGCCGGCGTCAAGGGCGGCGCGCTCATCGTCCTCGGCGAGGACTACGGCGAGGGCGCCTCCATCATCCAGGAGCGCAGCCACGCCTTTGCCATGAAGTCGCAGATCTGGCTGCTCGATCCGCGCCCGAACCTGCCGCGGATCGTCGAGATGGTGGAGCATGGGTTCGAACTCTCGGAAGCCTCGAGCACGCCGGTGATGCTCGAGCTGCGCATCCGTGCGTGCCACGTGCAGGGCAGTTTCAGCGCCAAGCGCAATCGCGCAGCACGCTACTCGCGGCGCGCGCTGCTCGAGCAGCCCGACTTCGACTTCGCGCGCATCAGCCTGCCGCCGTCCACCTACGCGCAGGAAAAGCACAAGATCGAGGTGCGCTGGCCCGCCGCCGTGCGCTACATCCGCGAGCAGGGGCTGAACGAGGTCTTCCCGGGCGAGCGCACCGACCTCGGCATCGTCTGCCAGGGCGGCCTGTACAACGCCGTGATCCGCGCGCTGCAGCAGCTCGGCATGGCCGACGCGTTTGGCGCGGCGCGCGTGCCGATCTATTGCCTGAACGTGACCTATCCGCTGGTGCCGGAGGAGATCGGCGGTTTCTGTGCGGGCAAGGACGCCGTGCTGGTGCTCGAGGAAGGCCAGCCGGCCTACCTCGAGGAGGCGATCCTCGCCATTCTTCGCCGCCACGACGTGGCGCGGGTGAAGGTCCACGGCAAGGATTTCCTGCCGATGGCGGGCGAGTACACCGGCGAGGTGGTAGTGACGGGCGTGGCGCGCTTTCTCGGCGCCGAAAAAGCGCTCGACGCCATTACCGGGCCGAAGAAGAAGGCCGCGGCGCTGTTCGGCGCGCTGCTGCCCACACGCCCGCCAGGCTTTTGCGTCGGCTGCCCCGAGCGCCCGGTGTTCGCCGCCATGAAGCTGGTGGAAAAGGACCTCGGCAAGTACCACGTCTCGGCGGACATCGGCTGCCATACGTTTTCGACGCTGCCGCCGTTCAACATCGGCCACACCGTGCTCGGCTACGGGCTCGGGCTCGCCTCCAATTCCGCGGTGCAGCCGATGTTCGAACGGCGCGGCGTCACCATCATGGGTGACGGCGGCTTCTGGCACAACGGCCTCACCTCGGGCGTGGCCAACACCCTGTTCAACAAGGGCGACGGCATCCTCGTCATCATGAAGAACGGCTACAGCTCGGCCACCGGCACGCAGGAGCTGCCCTCCAGCCCGCAGCACAGCGCGCACAAGGCCGCCGACATGTCGATCGAGCGCGCGCTGCGGGGCCTGGGCGTGGGCTGGATGCGCACCGTGACCACCTATCACGTCGGCGACATGATGAAGACGCTCAAGGACGCGATGACGACCGGCTACGCGGGCCTCAAGGTGATCATCGCCGACGGCGAATGCCAGCTCGAGCGCCAGCGCCGCGTGCGCCCGGCGACCGCCAGGCAGCTCGCCGCGGGCGAGCGCGTGGTGCGCGTCAAGTATGGCGTGGACGAGGACACCTGCACCGGCGACCACTCCTGCATCCGGCTCTCGGGCTGCTCACCGTCAAGGACAACCCCGACCCGCTGCGCCGGGACCCGGTGGCGACCGTCATCGACGGCTGCGTCGGCTGCGGCCTGTGCGGCGAGAACGCGCACGCCGCCACGCTGTGCCCGTCGTTCTACCGCGCCGAAGTGATCCACAACCCGACGCTCCGGGACCGCGCGCTCGAGGCGATGCGCAGCATGCTTCGCGGCGGCATGCGCACGCTGGCGGCCTGAATGGAACGAAGCTTTGCAACCGAAATCGAGAGCCTGAAGCTCGGCGAAGGCCAGACCTTTCGCGGCGAGGGCATCCTCGCAGTGACCAAGGCTCTCCTGCAATCCGGCGTCTCCTACGTCGGCGGCTACCAGGGGGCACCCGTGTCGCACCTGCTCGACGTCATGGTGCAGGCGCGCGACTACATGGACGAACTCGGCGTGCACGTGGAGGCCTGCACCAACGAGGCCTCCGCCGCCGCCCTGCTCGGCGCCTCGATCGCCTACCCCGTGCGCGGCGCCGTGACCTGGAAGTCGATCGTCGGCACCAACGTGGCGTCCGACGCGCTTTCTTACCTCTCCACCGCCGGCGTGATGGGCGGCGCCCTGATCGTCGCGGGCGAGGACTACGGCGAGGGGGCGAGCGTCGCCCTCGAGCGCACGCACGCCTTTGCCATGAAATCCTCCCTGTGGATGCTCGATCCGAGGCCCAGCCTGCCGGTTATCGTGCGCATGGTGGAGAAGGGCTTCGAGCTCTCCGAAGCCTCCAATAGCCCCGTCATCGTCGACCTGCGTATTCGCGCCTGCCACGTGCAAGGTGAATTTAGAGCGCGCGCAAACCGCCCGGCCGCCCTGTCGACGCGCCATCGCGGCGCGGCCGCCGGCTTCGACTACGACCGTCTGTCGCACCCGCCCGCGATCTTTCGCCAGGAGCGCCTCAAGGTCGAAGTGCGGCTGCCGGCAGCTCGGCGCTTCATCGCCGAGCACAAGCTGAACGAGGTATTCGACGGCGAACTGCGCGAGCTCGGCATCATCGTGCAGGGGGGCCTGTACAACAACGTGCTGCGTGCGCTGCAGCTGCTCGGTCTTGCCGACGCCTTCGGGGCGAGCCGCCTGCCGATCCTCGCGCTGAACGTGGTCTACCCGCTGGTGCCCGAGGAGATCGTCGGCTTCTGCCGGGACAAGCGCGCCGTGCTGCTGCTCGAGGAAGGCCAGCCGGAATTCATCGAGCAGGACGTCGCCACTACCCTGCGGCGCCACGACGCGCAGGTGAAGCTCCACGGCAAGGACCTCATGCCGCTCGCGGGCGAATATTCGACTGAACACATGGCGCAGGGTCTGCGCAAATTCCTCGCGCAGCACGAGCCCCGGCTCGACCTGCCGGGCGGCGGGCGCTGGCTCGCGGAGGTCGCCGGCGTGCGCGAGCGCGCGGCCAAGTTGCTCGGCTCGCCGCTGCCCGCGCGACCGCCGGGCTTCTGCGTCGGCTGCCCCGAGCGGCCGGTGTTCGCTGCGTTGAAGCTCGCCGAGCGCGAGACCGGCCGGCCGCACATTTCCGGCGACATCGGCTGCCACGCCTTCGCGACCTTCGAGCCCTTCTCCATGGGCAACTCGATCCTCGGCTACGGCATGAGCCTCGCCTCCGCCGCGGCGGTCGGACCCATGATGGCGCAGCGCCCGCTCGCCGTGATGGGGGACGGCGGTTTCTGGCACAACGGCCTGCTCTCCGGGGTCGCTTCGAGCCAGTTGAACAGGGGCGACTCGGTGCTCGTCATCATGAAGAACGGCTACAGCTCGGCCACCGGCACGCAGGAGCTCCTCTCCTCGCCGCCGCCGCAGGCGCGCGACGCCAGCGGGCGCAGTGCGGTGCATGCCGACCGCACCATCGAGAACGCGCTGGCCGGCCTCGGCGTGAACTGGGTGAAGACCGTGTCCACGTACGACGTCGCCAAGATGAAAAGGACGCTCACCGAGGCGCTCACTACCGAGGCGCAGGGCCTCAAGGTGATCATCGCCGACGGCGAATGCCAGCTCGAGCGTCAGCGCCGCGTGCGCCCGGCGACCGCCAGGCAGCTCGCCGCGGGCGAGCGCGTGGTGCGCGTCAAGTATGGCGTGGACGAGGACACCTGCACCGGCGACCACTCCTGCATCCGGCTCTCGGGCTGCCCGACGCTCACCGTCAAGGACAACCCCGACCCGCTGCGCCGGGACCCGGTGGCGACCGTCATCGACGGCTGCGTCGGCTGCGGCCTGTGCGGCGAGAACGCGCACGCCGCCACGCTGTGCCCGTCGTTTTACCGCGCCGAAGTGATCCACAACCCGACGCTCCGGGACCGCGTGCTGCGCGGCCTGCGCAACCTCCTCGTGCCGGCATGAGCATTCCCGAGCGCTCGCTGACCGTTCTCGTCGCCGCGCTGGGAGGCGAAGGCGGCGGCGTGCTGGCCGATTGGCTCATGCACGCGGCGCGCGATTGCGGTTTTCCGGCGCAGGCCACCTCGATCCCCGGCGTCGCGCAGCGCACCGGCGCCACCACCTATTACCTGGAGATATTCCCGGCGAAACGCGAGGTGCTCGGCGGGCGCGAGCCCGTGATGTCGCTCACGCCGAGCCCGGGCAACGTCGACGTGATGGTCGCCTCGGAACTGCTCGAAGCCGGCCGCGCGATGCAGAACGGCTTCGTCTCGCCGGAGCGCACCACGCTCATCGCCTCCACGCACCGCATCTACGCCACCGTGGAGAAGATGCAGATGGCGGACGGCCGCTTCCCGGAGGAGCGCGTGCTGGCCGCGGCCAAGCAGCTGGCGAAACACGCGGTGCTCTTCGACATGCGCAAGATGGCCGAGGACAACGGCACCGTGATCAACGCCGTGCTGTTCGGCGCGATGACCGGCTCCGGCGCCCTGCCGCTGCCGCGCGCGGCCTGCGAGACCGCCATCATGCGTGCCGGCAAAGGCGCGCAAGCGAGCCTGCGCGGCTTCGCCGCCGGCTACGACATCGCCGCCGGCGCGCGTCCCCCGCCGGCATTATCGCCGCGCCCGCCGCCGCCCGAGACACGCGAGATCATCGAGCTGGGCGTGGCGCGCCTGCGCGACTACCAGGGCGAGGCCTACGCCAGGCTCTACCTCGAGCGCATCGCCACGCTGGGCAACGCTGACCCGGAGCTGGTTGGCGAGACCGGCCGGCAGCTCGCGCTGTGGATGAGCTACGAGGACATCATTCGGGTCGCCGACCTGAAAACGCGCCGCTCGCGCTTCGCGCGCGTGCGCCAGGAGGTCGGCGCGAAGGACGGCGAGCCGGTGATCATGATCGATTACCTCAAGCCCGGGCTGGACGAAATGGCCTCGCTCCTGCCGCCCTTTCTCGGCCGGCGCCTCTTGTCCTGGGCCGGGGCGCGCGGCAAGCTCGACGCCTACAACGTCGGCCTGCACGTGAAGACTTCCGGCATCGGCGGCTATCTGCTCATGCGCTCACTCGCCTGGCTGAAACCTTGGCGACCGAGGACCTACCGCTATCGCGAAGAGCAGGCCTTGATCGAGCGCTGGCTAGCCGCCGTGCGCGCCGCCGCGCCGGGCAGCACCGCGCTGGCGCTGGAGATCGTGGCCTGCGCCGGTCTGCTCAAGGGCTACGGCGAGACGCACCGGCGCGGCAGGAGCAACTTTCTCGCCATCCTCGACGACCTGGTGCAGAACCCCGCCGCCGGCGACGCCGCCGCCCGCACCCCCGCCATTCGCAACGCCCGCGAAGCGGCACTTGCCGATCCTGAGCAAAAGGCGCTGGAGAAAACGCTCGGCCGCCCCGTAACCTGGCTGCGCCCCGCGAAGAGCCGCTAGAATCCCGGGGCCATGACCGATCGGGCTTTTCTCAGCCGCGAGTACAACAACCGCGAGCTGTTCCCGGACCATCCCCGGCACTTTGCGCGCTGGTCGGAGAGCTCGGCGCGCACGCGCTCGAGCATGACCTGCTATCTCGATCGCGCCTACGGCGCTTCGCCGGGCGAGACCCTCGACATCTTTCCCGCGCGCAAGGGCGACGGCAGCGCGCTGATGTTCATCCACGGCGGCTACTGGCGCTCGCTCGACAAGCGGGATTTCTCCTTCCTCGCCCCGGCGTGGGTGGACGCGGGCGTGTCGCTGGTGGTGGTGAATTACGACCTGTGCCCGAAGGTCAGCGTCGAGCGCATCGTGCAGCAGATGCTCGCGGCTTCGGTCTGGCTCTACCGGCACGCCGAGCAGTACGGCATGGACGAGGATCGCCTGTACGTCAGCGGCCACTCGGCGGGCGGGCACCTCGCGGCGATGATGCTGGCGGCGCTGTGGCCGGTGATCGACCGCTCGCTGCCCAGGGAACTGTACAAGGGCGCCATCGCCGTGAGCGGCGTTTACGACCTGCAGCCGCTCGTGCAGGTGGACTGGCTGAACGGCGACCTGCGCCTCGACGAGGAGTCCGCACTCAGGCTCTCGCCCGCGTACCTGCCGCCGGCGACTCGAGCCCCGCTCGCGCTCGCGGTCGGCGGCCTGGAAAGCTCGGAATTCAAGCGCCAGAACGCGCTGCTCGCGCAGCGCTGGAAGCCGGTGCTCGCCGGCAACATCGCCATGCCCGGCACCGACCATTTCACCGTCATCGACGGCCTCGCCGACCCGGCGAACGCCCTGTTCGCGGGCGCCAAGCGCATGATGCGGCTCGATCGGTGAACGAGTTCCTCGCGCCGGCGCGCTTCATCGACAGCGATCATCCGCTGGTGGCGGCGTACGCGCGCCAGCACTCCCGGGGCGCGGACGAGCGCGAGCGCGCCGTTGCCCTGTACTACGCGGTGCGCGACGGCGTGCGCTACAACCCGTTCCTCGATTTCTCCGACGAGCGCGTGTTCCGCGCCAGCGCCTGCCTGAAGTCGGGCGAAGGCTTCTGCATCGGCAAATCCGCGCTGCTCGCCGCCTGCGCGCGCGCCACCGGCATTGCGGCGCGCGTCGGCTTCGCCGACGTCAAGAACCACCTCACCACGCCGCGGCTCGCCGAGCGCATGGGCTCGGATCTGTTCATCTACCACGGCTTTACCGAACTGTGGCTGGACGGCAAATGGATGAAAGCCACGCCCGCCTTCAACCTCGATCTGTGCCGGAAGTTCCGCGTCAAGCCGCTGGAGTTCGATGGCCGTGCGGACTCGATCTTCCATCCCTTCGACGAGGACGAGCGGCGGCATATGGAGTACGTGCGCGATCGCGGCTCGTTCGCCGACGTGCCGGCACCCGAGATCCAGCGGGCGTTCCGCGAGTTCTACCCGGCCCTGTACCAGCTCGGGCGCGACGCCGCCCGCGAAACCTTCGCCTGAACCGGGCGTCGCCCCGGACGTCACCCGCGGTCCCGGCCGCCTCCCGTCAAAGCACTGCGCCCGATGCGCACCCTTCTTGAAGAGAGCTTTCGCGCCGCGGTCGCCGCGGCCGATCCGCTGAAGATTCTGCCGCCACATCTGCCGCGGCCGCCGCGCGGCCGCACTTACGTTGCGGCGGCGGGCAAGGCCGCCGCCTCGATGGCGCTCGCGGTCGAACAGCATTGGCCGCGCGGCGCGGCGCTTTCGGGGCTCGCTATCACGCGCTATGCGCACGGCCTGCCTGCGCAGCGCATCCGCGTCGTGGAGGCAGGGCACCCCGTGCCGGATGCCGCCGGCGAGGCCGGCGCGCGTGAGCTGCTGGCGGGCGTGCGCGCGCTCGGTCCGGACGACCTGCTGCTCGCCCTAGTCTCGGGCGGCGGCTCGAGCCTGCTGTCCCTGCCGGCGCAGGGCGTGACGATGGACGGCCTCAAGGCGATGACGCGCGAGCTGCTGCGCTGCGGGGCGCCGATCCAGGAGATCAACACCGTGCGCAAGCACCTCTCCGCCATCCAGGGCGGGCGGCTGGCAGCCGCCTGCCGCGCGCCCGTACTGGCGCTGATCGTCTCCGATGTCACCGGCGACGACCCGACGCACATCGCTTCCGGCCCCTGCGCGCCGGATCCGACCACCATCGACGACGCCCGGGCGGTGCTGCGCCAGTACGGCATCCCGGCACCGGGCCCATTTACCGAGACTCCGAAGCCGGGCGACGCCCTCTTTGGGCAGGTGGAGAACCGCGTGATCGCCACCGCGCGCCGCTCGCTCGAGGCGGCTGCGGCGCTGTTCGCGGCCAAGGGCTTCGCACCGACCGTTCTCGGCGACAACATCACCGGCGAAGCCAGCGAGGTGGCGAAGGCGATGGCAGAACAGGCGCGTAACGCGCGCCGGCCGTCAGTACTGATCTCCGGCGGCGAATGCACCGTCACCGTGCGCGGCGCGGGCGGTCGCGGCGGCCGTTGCGGCGAGTTCCTGCTCGCGCTGGCGTTGGCGCTGGAAGGCGTCCCGAACGTGCACGCGATCGCCGCCGATACCGACGGCATCGACGGCTCCGAGGACAACGCCGGGGCGCTGGTGTCGCCCGACACGTTGGCGCGCGCCGTCGCGCGTGGCCTGGACGCGAGAAAGCTCCTCGCCGCGAACGACAGCTACGCGTTCTTCTCGGCGCTCGGCGACCTGGTGGTCACTGGCCCTACGCGCACCAATGTAAACGACTACCGCGCTATCCTGCTCGCGTCGGCCCCATGAACGAGAAGACACCCGCGCCCCGTAGCTTGCTCGCCCGCCTTTTCCGCCGCGGCGGCGCGGCGGCCGACACCGAGCAAGCCGCCCTCAAGGAGTTCCTGCTCCTGGGCGCCGTCGCGCTGGTGGTCGTCGGCCTCGCCTTCTGGGTCGCTTCGCGCTTTGTGCGACCCGCGCCGCCGGACGACTTCGTCATCGCCACCGGCTCGGAGAGCGGTGCCTATCACCTCTACGGCAAGCGCTATCAGGAGCTGCTGGCCAAGGACAAGATCCGGGTCGAGCTCGCGCCCTCGTCCGGCTCGGTAGAAAACCTGCAGCGGCTGACGGCAGAATCCGGCGCCGCCGTCGCCTTCGTCCAGGGCGGCGTCGGCAACCCGGCAGAGCAGCACGGCCTCGTTACGCTGGCCGCGCTCTATTACGAACCCCTGTGGATCTTCTATCGCGGCAATCAGGAACTGTCACTGCTCAATCAGCTTGCGGGCAAGCGTCTCGCCATCGGCCCTGAAGGCAGCGGCACGCGCGCGCTTGCACTGACGGTGCTCGGCGCCGCCGGCGCCGCTCGGGATCCCGGCGCGCTGTTGCCGCTTTCGGGCACCGATGCCACCGATGCGCTGGTCGCCGCGAAAGTGGATGCCGCGCTGTTCGTCGCCGGCCCCGACGCCCCGGTGGTGCAGCGGCTGCTGCGCACCCCGGGCGTGCGTCTCATGAGCATGGCGCAGGCCGACGCCCTGTCGAGGCGCTTCGCGTACCTCGCCACGGTGAGCCTGCCGCAGGGCGTGATCGATCTTGCGACCGACGTACCGCCACGCGACCTAACCTTGGTCGCGACCACGGCCTACCTCGTCGCGCGCGAAGACTTCCATCCGGCGCTCGTCTCCGTCCTGCTGCAGGCCGCGCAGCGCGTGCACCGCGCCGGCGGCGTGTTCCAGCGCAACGGCGAATTTCCCGCCGCGCGCGACGGCGATTTCCCGCTGTCGGAGGATGCGCAGCGCTTCTTCCGTTCCGGGCCGCCGTTCCTGCAGCGCTACATGCCGTTCTGGGTGGCCAATCTGCTCGAGCGGCTGCTGGTGCTGCTGGTGCCGCTCATCGCCGTGATGATCCCGGTGATACGCATCTTCCCGGGAGTCTACAACTGGCGCGTGCGGCTGCGCGTCTTCCGCTGGTACCGGCAGCTGCGCGCGGTCGAGCTTGAATCGGCCGAGAATCCGTCGCCCGAACGCGTCGCGGAATTGCTGGCGCAGCTCGACGAGATCCAGGACGGGGTGAACCGCACGCGCGTGCCGCTGACGTATTCGGACTACGCCTACAACCTGAAGCTGCACATCGATCTGGTGCGCTCGCGCCTGAGGCGCGCGGCCTAGCCGCCGATATTCGCCCCGCGCGTCTCCACGTAGACCGCATACAGCGAGGTGCTGCCGGTCATGAACAGGCGGTTGCGCTTGCTGCCGCCGAACGCGAGGTTCGAGACGATCTCCGGCATGCGGATCTGGCCGATGCGCGTGCCGTCCGGCGCGAAGATATGCACGCCGTCGTAGCCGTCGCCCACCCAGCCCATCCCGGCCCAGACATTGCCGTCCTCGTCGCAGCGGATACCGTCGGCGAAGCCGATCTTGCCGTTCATCTCCATGTTGGCGAACACCCGGCCGTTGCGCAGGCGCTTGCTGCCGTCGACGTCGTACACCCAGATCACGCTCTTGGCGTTCGCGTAGTGCGAGATGCCGGTGTCGGCGACGTAGACCTTCCTGAAGTCCGGCGAGAAGCAAAGGCCGTTCGGCTTGAACGGCTCGTCGGCGACTTTCTCGATCTTGCCCGGCGCGTCGATGCGGTACACGGCCTCT
>JAOTWE010000299.1 GCA_029863065.1 Betaproteobacteria bacterium | reverse complement strand
CCGTCTCGAGGGCAACGCGGTTGGACTCCACCACCTTGCGTGCCTCGTCCAGCTGGCGCGTCATCGAATTGAACGACTCGGTCAGCACCCCCAGCTCGTCGCGGCTGGTGACCGGCGGTCGCTGCGTGAAATCACCCCGCGCGACCGCCTGCGTCGCCTGCGCCAGGTTGGCGAGTGGCGCCGACAGGCGCGCCGATAGGATTGCGGCGAGCGACACCGCCACGAACAGCGCCATCAGCAACGCCAACGTCAGCGTCACGATGTAAATGCGCCGTAGCCCCTGGCGCGACAGCGCCAGCTCGCGGTAGTCGCGGTATGCCTCCTCGACGGCCTGCGCGCTTCGTGCCAGGCCCGCCGGTACCACCTGTCGCAGCTGCAGGAATCGCGCCTCGTCGGCGATCGCCAGGCCGGTGACCGGCACGACGACGCGCACCGCGAGCGGCCTGCCCTCCGGCGCGTCGACCGAACTGTAGGCCTGCGCCGAACGCGCCTGGCGCAGCATCTGCGTTGACGGCAGCTCCGGCAAAAACCGGGACATCTCTTCAGTGGCGCTCGCCAGCAAGGTACCCCCCGAGCCGATCAGGACCGCCTCCTGCACGCCGGCCTGCTCGCGCAGGCGGTTGAGCATCGCCACCTGCTGCGACGAGGACTGATCGGCGAGCTCGAGAGCCATCGACCGCGCTTTGTCGTGCATCTCCGCCATCATGCGGTCGACGACCGACTGGCCCAGGTTGATGCCGCCCTCGAGGGCGGCATCCACCTTGACGTCGAACCAGGACTCGATGCTCTTGGTGAGAAATTGCACCGACACCGTGTACACGAGCGCGCCGGGCACCACCGCCATCAGCGCAAACAGCACGAGGAAGCGCAGCGTCAGCCGCGAGCCGAAGGCGCGCGCGCGGTAGCGTCGCAGGATCGCCGCGAGCTGATAGGCGACGAGCGCCGCAAGGGCGCCGGCGAGCGCGGCGTTCAGGCCGAGTAGCAGCGGATAGTGCCGTGCCAGCAGCGTCGAGTCGGCAGCGCTCGCGGTCGCCAACAGAAACAGCAGCACGCCCGCGAGTGCCGCACCGACGATGAGCAGCACTCTCATCGAACTGTGCTTTCTTTAGCTTCCCGCGCCTCCGGCGCCGGGCTCGGCACGGCGGCGGGCTTCGGTGGCAGGAAGATGAAGCGCTTCCACGGCGACTCGAGCCGCAACTCACGGTTGGTGATGGCGCTGACCTGCAACGGCCGCGGCAGCTGCGCGGTATCCAGGCGCATGCGGACCGCCACCTCGTATTGCGACCCGGTGAGCGGCACGGACCGTTCCAGCACCAGCCAGTTGCGCAGGCGCCGCATGACCTCGAGCGCCTCCTCAAGCGTGGCGAAATTCTGGTGCAGCGCACCGCTCGACAGGCGGTACTGGCGCGAAAGCGCGTGATACGACAGGCGCCACTGCGTGTGGCGCGACGCGGTGTCCTGGTCGAACCACCACCAGCGCGGCCGCGTCAGCTCGAACTCGACGACGAAATGCAGGGGTACGCCGTTGGCCACCGCCTCTTGCAGTCGCGGGCTGAAGTCGAAGGCGAAATCGGCGCTGAGCAGCAGGCCTTCCTCGGACGCGGCAAGACGTGCGTCGACCACGTCAATTTCGTCGGCTCGCGCGCCCACCGCCGCCGCACAGGCCAGCGCGACGATGAAGCTCGAACAGGTAGCGCCGATGCGCATTGCGCGCCGCGTCAGGCGGCTTTCTCTAGCAGGCCGTAAAAGAAACCATCGTGCTCGGCGCACGGGAGTAATTGCTCCGCCGCGTCTGCCGGCAGCCGGCGGCGCCGCGCGTGCGGCGTGCGCGCGCAGAACGCAGCCAGCACCGCGTCGTTTTCTTCCCGAAAGACAGAGCAGGTGACATACAGCAATTTACCACCCGGGGCGAGGGCCCGCCAAAGGGCGTTGAGGATCGCCGCCTGGCGCCGCGCGAAACCGTGCAGGTCGGCAGCGCGGCGCAGCCACTTGATGTCGGGGTGGCGCCGTGCCACGCCCGAGCCGGTGCAGGGCACGTCGGCCAGCACGCGATCGAAGGGTCGCCCGTCCCACCAGGTATCGAGCGCGGTGCAGTCCGCCGCGCGCACGGTTGCCGCCAGCCCGAGTCGCGCCAATCCCGGCTCGATGCGCGCCGCCCGCGCCGGATCCGCGTCGAGCGCCGTCACGTCGACGTCGGCGCTCTCCAGTATGTGCGCGCACTTGCCGCCCGGGGCGGCACAGGCGTCCAGCACGCGTTGGCCCGGCGCCAGGTCGAGAAGGCGCGCGCAGTGCTGTGCGCCCGCGTCCTGAACCGATATCAGTCCCTCGGCGAATCCGGGCAAGTCCTCCACCGGCACGGGCTTTGCCAGCAGCAGCGTGCATTCGGCGACGCGGCGCGCCGCCAGGCCCGCCGCGGCGAGTTGCGCCAGGCACGCTTCAGGCTGCGCGCGGCGGCGATTGACGCGCAGGCACATGGGCGGATGCGAATTTCCCGCCTCGAGAATCGATTGCCAATGCTGGGGGTGATCGCGTTGCAGCGCCTCGATCCACCAGCGTGGGTGCTGGTAGCGCGCCTCGTTGTCCGCCTGCACGCGCCGCTCGAGCGCATCGCGGGTACGCAGGTAGCTGCGCAGCACACCGTTGACGTAGCCGCGGGCTGGCCATTGCTCAAGTAGCGCGCACGCGCGCACCGCCTGATCGACCACGGTGTAGGCCGCGTAGCGCCCGCTGTCGAGGGCGTAGAGTGCGCACCAGAGCAACGCCTGCACGTGCGGTGCGGCCTCGCCTTTGCGTGAAAGACTGCGCACCAGCGCCTGCACCCGCCCGTAGCGGCGCAGGGTGCCGTGGCACAGGTCGAGAACGGCGCCGCCCGCGGCGGCATCGTCGAGACTGCGTCCCGCCGCAACGCGCGCAAGCGCACGCGCGGCCTCGGCGAGGGCCGGCGCAAGATCCGCCATGCGCTTCATTGCAGCCGCTCGCCGGGGGCGATCGCGCAA
>JAOTWE010000059.1 GCA_029863065.1 Betaproteobacteria bacterium | reverse complement strand
CTGGTTGAAGAAGTCCGGGTCGACGATCTGCAGGCCGGGCGAAAACAGCTCCGCGCGGATCACCATCGCCATCACTCCGCCCACCAAGAACATGAAGAAGCTGAACCACAGGTACATCGTGCCGATGTCCTTGTGATTGGTGGTCGTGACCCACCGCATCAGGCCGCCGTAGCCGCCGTGGTGATCCTCGTGGCCGTGATCGTGGGTGTCTACGACTGCGCTCATCGTCATTTCCTCCGGGCCTTGATGTCGGCGGGCTGCACGGCCTCGCCGGTGCTGTTGCCCCAGTTGTTCCGCGTAAACGTGATCACGGCGGCGAGCTCGACGTTGCCGAGCCGCGCGAACGACTGCATCGCGGTGTTGGTCCGGCCGTGGAGCACCGTGTCGATCTGCGCGTCCTTCGGCCCCAGCACCACCTTCGAGCCGTCGAGCGGCGGAAACACGGGCGGCGTGCCCTTGCCGCTCGCCTGATGGCAGGCGACGCAGTTGGCGGCATAGACCTTCTCGCCCCGCGCCTTGAGCTCGGCAAGCGCGTAGGTCTTGGTCTCGTCCTCGGCCGCCTTGGCGAGCAGCGTCTTTTGCGCGCCTACCCACTTCGTGTACTCGTCCTGCGACACCACGCGCACCACGATCGGCATGAAGCCATGGTCCTTGCCGCACAGCTCCACGCACTGGCTGCGGAAGGTGCCGGTCTTCGTCGGCGTGAACCAGATGTCGCGGATGAAGCCGGGAATGGCGTCCTGCTTGGCGCCGAACACCGGCACCCACCACGAATGGATCACGTCGGCAGCCGTGGTGAGCATGCGCACCTTCTTGCCCACCGGCACCACGAGCTCGTTGTCCACTTCGAGCAGGTAGTGCTCGCCCTTCGGCTCGCGGCCCTCGATCTGCGCGCGCGGCGTGGCGAGCGTCGAGACGAAGCTGATGCCTTCGCCTTCGCCCTTCAGGTAGTCGTAGGCCCACTTCCACTGGATGCCGGTGACCTTGATGGTGAGGTCGGCCTGGCTGGTGTCCTTCTGCGCGATCACCACCTTGGTGACCGGCCAGGCGATCAGCACCAGGATAATTGCCGGGATCACCGTCCAGATGACTTCGACGGTGGTGTTCTCGTGGAACTGCGACGCCTTGTGGCCGACGGACTTGCGGTGCGCGTAGCACGACCAGAACATGAACCCGAACACGCCCACGAACAGGATCACCACCAGCACCATGACGGCTTCGTGCAGCCAGTGGATGTCCTCGGCCAGCTTCGAGGCCGCCGGCTGCAAGTTCCAGTCCGCAGCCATCGCCACGCCGCACAGCGCCAACCCCAGCGCGCCCACCAACAGCTTCTTCAGCATCATCGACCCTTCCCCGATCAACCCTGCAATCTTTTCCCGAGTTCGGCCGCGAATCCGGCGCGCGACGCGCTCGAAGTCTGTCGCGTGGCGCACCGCGGGAAATGCATGCCCGGGGCGCTCACCGATCGTCTCGCCGTGCCGCAAAAAAATGAGGCGGAACACTAGCATAGTTTGGCTGCTCACGGCAGCGGCCGGCGCTCGAAATGCACGATGCTGCGCGCATCGGCGGTCTTGCGCGGCGTGCCCTTCCACGCGTGCCCATAGATCACTTCGATGGACGCAGAAGCGCCCGCGGCCGCCAGCGCCGCGCGCAGGCGCCGCCCGGCGAGGCCGCGCGCGCGGTCGCGCCGCGCGAGCGTCTGGCCGCTCGCACGTAGGTCGGCGGCCAGCCCCGCGGCGTCGGCATGGGTGAGCGTCAGCATTTCCATGTCCATCACCGGGGCGGAAAACCCCGCCGCCAGCAGCGCATCGCCGTGGTCGTGCATGTCGGTGAAGCGGTGCAGGCGCGCCTCACCCACCGCCGAGCGCAGCTCCTTCAGCGTATCGGGGCCGACGGTGCTGAACATCAGCAGTCCCTCGGGCGCAAGCACGCGCGCGAGCTCGGCGAGCGCCGCACCCGTATCGGCCGCCCAGTGCAGCGCCATGTTGGACCATGCCAGCTGCACGCTGCCCGCGGCGAGCGGCAGGTGCTCGAACTCGCCGCACACGGCGAGCACGTGCGCACCGCGCAGCCGCGCGCGCCAGCCGAGCGCGGCGCGTGCGCGCGCGAGCATCGGCAGCGAGAAGTCGAGCGCCAGGTACTGCGCCTTGGGGTAGCGGCGCGCGAGCGCCGCCGCCTGCGGCGCCGGCCCGCAGCCCGCGTCCAGGATCCGCACCGGCGCCAGGCGCACGTAATCCAGGCGCTCGAGCATGCGCGCGCCGACCTCGATTTCCAGGCGCGCCGCGCCCAGGTAGGTGGCCGCGGCGCGATCGAAACGGCGGCGCGCGGCGCGCGCGTCGATCTCAGTCACCCGGGCGCAGCAGCCCTTCGACGGCGGCTGCGGCGGCGAGGATGTGCGCGTCGCTCATCGCCGGGCCGAACACCGACAGGCCCACGGGCGCGGTCCCCGGCTCGTGGCAGGGCAGCGAGACCGCGCAGCCGTCGAGGAAATTGACGATGCCGACGTTGCGCAGGAAGCGCCCGTTCCAGCCGAAATAGGCTTCGTCGCTCGCGTCCACCTCGGCGATCGGCGGTGCCACACAGGGCGTGGTCGGCATCAGCATCGCGTCGTAGGGCGCGGCGAGCGCCTCGACGGCGCGGATGTATGCCGTGCGCGCGAGGCCAAGGTCCACATAGTCCGCGGCACTCATCTGCCCGGCGAGGTCGATACGCTTGGCGATGCGCGGGTCGTACTCGCCGCGCCGTTCGCGCCAGCGACGGTGGATGGCAAAGGCCTCCGCACCGGCGTAGCCGCCGTGCTTGAAGTACTCGCCCTGGCGGTCGAATTCCGGCACCGCGCGCTCGGTGATCACGGCACCCGCCGCCGAGAGCTTCTTCAGCGCCGCCTCGAAGGCGCGCCCGACGTCCGCGTCCAGCTCCTCCAGCACCGCCGAGCGCGGCAGGAGCAGTCGTAGGCCTTTCGGCACCAGCGCGGCGAGCGCCGCCGGCGGCTCGCCCGAGAGCACGGCGTCGTAGGCCGCGCAGCAGGCAACCGAATTGGCGAGCGGCCCGACCGTGTCGAGCGTGTACGAGAGCGGGAAGGCGCCGTCGCGCGGCACGCGCCGCTGCGTCGGCTTCCAGCCGGTAATGCCGCACAGCGCCGCCGGATGCCGGATCGAGCCGCGCGTATCGCTGCCCAGCGCCATCACGCACATGCCGTCGGCCTGCGCCACCGCGCCGCCCGAGGACGAGCCGCCGGGCACCCTGCCCATCTTGCGGTCCCACGGATTCTTCGGCGTGCCGTAGTGCGGGTTGAGGCCCGTGGTGCCGAAGGCGAACTCGACCATGTTGGTGCGCCCGACGATCACCGCGCCCGCCGCTCGCAGCCGCGCCACCGCCGCTGCGTCGGCCGGCGCCGGCGGCGCGCCGGCGAGCAGCTTCGAGCCAGCGCGGGTCACGTCGCCGCCGACGTCGTAGAGGTCCTTCACCGAGACGGGCAGCCCCTCCACGGGCGAGCGCACGACGCCGGCGCGGCGCAGGCGGTCCGCGTGCTCGGCCGCGGCGCGCGCCTCGCCGGCGTACACTTTGAGGAAGGCGCGCGCGCCCTCGCCTGCGGGATCGGCGATGCGCGCGAGCGCCTGCTCGACGAGCTCGCGGCTGGTGGTTTTGCCTTCGGCAAGCTCGCGCGCGAGCCGCGCCACGGTCCACATGAAAGCAGTCTAGCGCACAATATTCGCCATGCTCGGCGCCCTGGCGCGACGCTTTGCGAACCTGGCTTTCGGCGGCAGCTGCTTGCTGTGCCGCGGTGCCGCCGGCGGCCTGCTGTGCGCCGCGTGCGATGCCGATCTGCCGCGCCTGGTTGGGCCGCTGTGCCCGCGCTGCGCGCTTGCCTCGCCCGCCGGCGAGGTGTGCGGCCGCTGCCTCGCGCAGCCTCCCGCGTACGACGCCACGGTCGCCGCACTCGCCTATGAATTCCCGGCGGACGTGCTGGTGCAGGCGCTGAAATTCCGCGGCGAGCTGGCGCTCGCCCCGCTGTTGGGCGCGCAGCTCGCCGCGCGCCTCGCGCCCGGCGGGCGGGTGGATTGCGTGCTGCCGGTGCCGCTATCCCGGGCGCGGCTGCGCAGCCGCGGCTTCAACCAGGCGCTCGAGATCGCGCGCCACGTCGCCGCGGCTGCCGGCGCGCGGCTCGAGCCGCTGCTCGCCGCGCGCAGCCGCGACACGGCGTCGCAGACCGACCTGCCGCACGCCGAGCGCTCGAAGAACGTGCGCGGTGCATTCCGCTGCGATCGCGCGCTCGACGGCGCCGACGTGGCGCTGGTGGACGACGTCATGACCACGGGCGCGACGCTCGACGAACTTGCCGCCACGCTGAAGCGCGCCGGCGCCGGGCGCGTGGTCAACTGGGTGGTGGCACGCACCCCGGCGCCGGCCGATGCTTGACGTCGTGCTCTACCGGCCGGAGATTCCGCCCAACGCCGGCAACGTGATCCGGCTTGCCGCCAATACCGGCGCGCGCCTGCACCTGGTGGAGCCGCTCGGCTTCACGCTCGAAGACCGGCAGCTGAAGCGCGCCGGGCTCGATTACCACGAGATGGCGAACGTGCGCGTGCACCGCGACTGGCCGGCGTGCCGCGCGGCGCTTGCCGGCAGCCGGCTGTTTGCCGTGTCGACGCGCGGCACGCTGAACTACGCCGAAGCGCGCTACGCCGCCGGCGACGCCTTCGTGTTCGGGGCGGAGACGAGCGGCCTGCCGCAGGCGCTGCTCGAGGAATTCGCGCCCGAGCGGCAGCTGCGCCTGCCGATGCGCGCCGGCAACCGCAGCCTCAACCTGTCGAACGCCGTCGCCGTGGTGGTGTTCGAGGCCTGGCGGCAGCTCGGCTTTTCGGGCGCCGGCTGACGCGCGCCTCTTCCTTGGCGTCTCGCGCCAGCAGCCGCTCCACCGCCTGCGGCGGCGATAGGCGCCCGGCGAGCACCGCGTTCACCGCCTGCGTGATCGGCATGTCGACGCCGAGGCGCGCTGCGCGCCGCAGCGCCTCGCGCGCCGAATGCACGCCCTCGGCGACATGGCCGAGGCCGCCGAGGATATCGGCGAGCGCTTCGCCGCGCGCCAGCGCCAGGCCGACGCGGCGGTTGCGCGACAGGTCGCCGGTCGCGGTGAGAATGAGGTCGCCCGCGCCTGCCAGGCCCATGAAGGTCTGCGGCTTGCCGCCGAGCGCCACGCCGAGGCGCGTGATCTCCGCGAGGCCGCGCGTGATGAGCGCGGCGCGCGCGTTCTGGCCCAGGCCAAGGCCGTCGGCGATGCCCACCGCGATCGCCATGACGTTCTTCACTGCGCCACCGATCTCGACGCCGGCGAGGTCGTCGCTGTGGTACACGCGCAGGCGCCCGCCGTGCAGCGTTTTCGCGGCGGCGCGTGCGAAGGCCGCGTTGCGCGAAGCGAGCGTCAGGGCGCACGGCAGGCCGCGCGCCACCTCGAGCGCGAACGATGGGCCGGAGAGCGCGCCGCATACCGCGCGTGCGCCGAGCACTTCGGCGACCACCTGGTGCGGCAGCAGCCCGGTGCCCGCTTCGAAGCCCTTGCAGAGCCAGACGAGCGGCACGCCGGCCGCGCGCGGCAGCACCTCGCGCAGGCCGGCCACCGGCGTCGCGACGACGAGCAGATGCGGGCTTTGCGGCCAGCACGCGCTCACCGCGAGGCCGGCCGGCAGCTCGATTTCAGGCAGATAGCGCGCGTTCCGGCGCGCGCGGCCGATGGCCTCGGCCTGTGCCGCATCGCGCGCCCAGAGCGTCACTTCGTGCCTTGCGGCGAGCGCCGCGGCGAGCGCCGTGCCCCAGGCGCCCGCCCCGAGCACGCCGATGCGCGTCACGCCCCCCAGACCGAGCTCGAGTGCAGGTAGCCGTTGGCGCCGTCGGCATGGCGCACGCGCAGCCAGCCGCCCGGCATCGTGCCTAGCAGCTCCAGCACCACGTTCTGCGCGGCGACGAACGCCACCGGCGCGCCGTCCTCGGGCCGGATGCGCGCCTCGGCCGACGGCGCGGTGACCACTACCGTGCGCTGCTCGACGAGGGACTTGCGCTCAACCCAGGTGAGCGCCCCGGCGTGGTCGCGCACCTTCACCCAGGCCTCGAGATTGACGATCACCTCGAGCGGGTACTGGCGCGACACCACGTAGAGCGGCTTTGCGGCGCGCGACGGCGCGTCGTAGAGGATGGCGGCGTTCTCGCCGACGCTCAGGAACTGGGCATGCGCGGCGGCGGCCGCGAGCGCAAGCAATAACGCGACGGCGGCGCGGCGCATGGCGCTAGCTCGCCGCTTCGACCGGCGCCGCGTCCGCGCCCTGCTGCTGGCGCTGCGCGTACAGCGCCTCGAAGGACACCGGGGCGAGCATCACCGGCGGAAAGCCGCCGCGCGTCACGATGTCGGACACGGTTTCGCGCGCGTACGGGTACAGGATCGTCGGACAGGCGACGGCGAGCAGCGGCTCGAGATCGGCCGGCGGCACGTTGCGCACCGAGAAGATGCCGGCTTGCGCGGCCTCGGCGAGGAACAGCGTCTTTTCGCCCGCCTTGGCGGTCACCGTCACGGTGATCACCACCTCGAACAGCCCCTCGGCGAAGCGCGTCGATTCGTTGCGCACCTGGATCTCGAGCTGCGGCGTCTGCGCCTCGAGGAACACCTGCGGCGCGTTCGGGATCTCGAGCGACAGGTCCTTGACGTAGATCTTCTCGATCTGGAAGCTCGGCTGCGGCTGCTCGTCGGCCATCGGGTCAGGTCCTTTGTGCTTCCAGCATGGAATCCAGCGTACCGTCGCGCTCGAGCGCGGACAACTCGTCCCAGCCGCCGACATGGCGGCCGCCGATCCAGATCTGCGGCACCGTGTGCCGTCCCGAGCGCGCCTGCATCTCGGCGCGGCGCGCCGGCTCCAGGTCGACGCGCACCGCCTCGAGGTCGGTGACGCCCTTGGCCGCGAGCAGTCGCGAAGCCGCCTGGCAATACGGGCAGGCGCCAGTCAGATACACGAGCACGCGCGCCAAGTCACCGCTCCACCGGCAGCCCGCCCTGCAGCCAGGCGCGAAAGCCGCCGGCGAGGTTGACCACGTTCGTGAAGCCGCGCGCCTTCAGCTGGCTGACGGCGCGCGGTGCGGTATTGCCGGTGTCGCAATACAGGATCACCGGCTTTGGTTTGTACTTGTCGAAGTCGCCGGCGCGCTTTTCGAACTCCGCCAGCGGCAGGCTCTTCGCCCCGAGAATGTGGCCGGCGGCGTACGCCGCCGGCTCGCGCACGTCGAGCACCTGCGCGTTCTCGCGGTTCATCAGCTGCGTCGCCTGCAGCGTGTTGACCGAGGCGCCGCCCCCGCCGGCGGCGCCGCGCAGCAGCGGCCACAGCAGCATCGCCCCGGAGCCGACCGCGGCAGCGACCAGCAGGATGTTCTTCTGCAGGAATTCCAGCATGAGCCCGACATTATAATTGACGGCATGCACCGCATCGTGTTGCTGCGCCACGGCGAATCGACCTGGAACCGCGAGAACCGCTTCACCGGCTGGACCGACGTCGACCTGTCGCCGGCCGGCGTCGAGGAAGCGCGCGCCGCCGGGCGCCTGCTGCGCAAGGAGGGCTACGAATTCGACCTCGCGCACACGTCGGTGCTGAAGCGCGCCATCCGCACCCTGTGGCTCGCGCTGGAGGAGATGGACTGCTGCTGGCTGCCGGTCACCAACAGCTGGCGGCTGAACGAGCGCCATTACGGCAGCCTGCAGGGACTGAACAAGGCGGAGACGGCGGCCAAGTTCGGCGAGGTGCAGGTGCTCGCCTGGCGCCGCAGCTACGACACGCCGCCGCCCGCGCTCGAGGCGCATGACCCCCGCTACGAGGGCAAGGATCCCCGTTACGCCGGCGCCAAGGTGCCGCTTACCGAGTGCCTGAAGGACACCGTGGCGCGCGTGCTGCCGTACTGGAACACGGCCATCGCGCCGCAGGTGCGCGCCGGGCGCCGCGTGCTGGTGGCCGCGCACGGCAACTCGCTGCGCGCGCTGATCAAGCATCTCGACGGCGTCTCCGACGCCGACATCGTCGGCCTGAACGTGCCCACCGGCATACCGCTCGTGTACGAGCTTGACAGCGACCTCAGGCCACTCAAGCACTATTACCTGGGAGACGCCGCGGAGATCGAGCGCCGGGTCGCGGCGGTTTCGGCCCAGGGGAAGGCGAAAGCCTGAAGCGCGCGCTTCTCGTGCTGCTCGCGCTCGCCGCCGGTGCGGCGCACGCGGGCCGCGAGGAGGACCTGGCAGCGCTGCGCGCGCGCCTCGAGGCGCTACGCTCGGGCCTGGACGCGAAAGAGGCGAGCCGGCGCGAGGCGCGCGACGCGCTGCGCGACTCCGAGCGCGCCATTTCGGATGCCAACCGTACGCTGCGCAGGCTCCAGGCCGAGAGCCGCGCGGCGCAGGCCGAGCTGGCGCGCCTCGCGGCGCGCAGCCGCTCGCTCGGCGAGCGCCTGGCGCGCCAGCAGGCGGCGCTCGGACGGCTGCTCGCCGCGCGCTACGCGGCCGGCGCGCCCGACGCGCTGAAGATCGCGCTCTCGGGCGAGAACCCGTCGGACGTGGCGCGGCGCTTGTACTACCTCGCGGAGCTCTCGCGTGCCACGACGCGGCTCGGCAACGCGCTGCGCGAAAACCTCGCCGAAGCCGAGGAGGTGCGCCGCGCGGCCGAGGAGCGCCGGCGGCGCCTGGCGGCGATCGAATCCGAGAGCCGCCGCGACCGCGCCCGCATCGTCGCCGAGCGGCGCGAGCGCCGTGCCATCCTTGATCGCGCCGCCGGCGACATCCGCAAGGCGCGCCGCCAGATCAGCACGCTCGAGGCGGACGAGAAGCGCCTCAGCCAGGTGGTGGAGGAAATAGTGCGCGTGCTGGCGGTGCGGCCGGGCGCCGGCTACGCGCGTGTGGAAAAAGTCCCTATGCTGGGCTCGCTAATCGGGCCATTCTCCGGCCTGCGCGGTAAGCTGCGGCTGCCGGTGAAAGGGGAACTTGTCGGGCTGTTCGGCGCACCAAGGGAGGAAGGCCCGGTCGGCAAGAAGGGCGTATTCATCCGCGCGCCCGAAGGCCAGCCGGTGCTGGCGGTGGCGGCCGGGCAGGTGGTGTATGCGGACTGGATGCGCGGCTACGGCAACCTGCTGATCGTCGACCACGGCGAGGCGTACCTCTCCATCTACGCCAACAACGAGTCGCTGCTCAAGCAGACGGGCGATCCGGTGGCCGCGGGAGAAATCGTCGGCACGGTGGGCGCGAGCGGTGGTAACGAGCAATCGGGTTTATACTTTGAACTCAGGCACCTCGGTAAAGCGTTCGATCCGCTGCGCTGGGTCGTCTTGAAGTAAGGAACCGTCCAACATCATGAGCAAGTTGAGAAACATCGGGCTCATCGCGCTCGGCGTCGTTGCCGGTGTGCTGGTCAGCCTCAATTTCCAGGCCATCGCCGATCGCGCGGTGCGCGGCCCGCTGCCGGTGGACGAGCTGCGCGCCTTCACCGAGGTGTTCGGCGCCATCAAGCAGAACTACGTCGAGCCGGTCGAGGACAAGAAGCTGATCACCGAGGCCATCAACGGCATGCTCTCGGGGCTCGATCCGCATTCGGCGTATCTCGACGCCGACGCCTTCAAGGAGCTGCAGGTCGGCACGCAGGGCCAGTTCGGCGGCCTGGGCATCGAAGTCGGCATGGAGGATGGCTTCGTCAAGGTCGTCTCGCCGATCGAGGACACGCCGGCGTTTCGCGCCGGCATCAAGCCGGGGGATCTCATCATCCGCCTCGACGACACCCCGGTGAAGGGTATGACGCTGGCCGACGCGGTGAAGCGCATGCGCGGCAAGCCCAACACGCAGATCACGCTCACCATCTCGAGAAAGGGCGAGCCGCGACCCATCGTCGTCACGCTGACGCGCGCCGTGATCCGCGTGCAAAGCGTGAAGTCGAAGATGATCGAGCCGGGCTACGGCTGGGTGCGCGTGTCGCAATTCCAGGAAGCCACCACCGAAAACATGGTTCGCGCCATCGCCAACCTTTACAAGCAGGGCAATCTGAAGGGCCTGGTGCTCGACCTGCGCAACGACCCCGGCGGCCTGCTGTACGGCGCGGTGGCGATCTCCTCGGCGTTCCTGCCGGACAAGGCGCTGGTGGTGTCCACCGACGGGCGCACCGAAGACGCGAAGAAAAAGTTCTACGCCACGCCGGACGACTACCTGCGCGGCCTGCGCGACGACGTATTGAAGGGCCTGCCGGCGGCGGCCAAGACCGTGCCGATGGTGGTGCTGGTGAACGGCGGCTCGGCCTCGGCCTCGGAGATCGTCGCCGGCGCGCTGCAGGACCACAAGCGCGCCACGGTCATCGGCACGCAGACTTTCGGCAAGGGCTCGGTGCAGACCATCATGCCGCTCGGCAACGCGACCGCCATCAAGCTCACTACCGCGCGCTACTACACGCCGAGCGGGCGCTCGATCCAGGCCAAGGGCATCACGCCCGACGTCATCGTCGAAGAGCCGGGCGCGAGTCCGCTGTCGCGGCTGCGCGAGGCGGACCTCGAGCGCCACCTGGACAACGACCGCGACGCCGAAGCCGAGAAGAAGGGCGCACCGCGCGTCAAGCCTGCGGCGGCGGCGCCGACCGAGTTGCCCAAGCCGTTGGAGATGGGCTCTAAGGAAGACTTCCAGCTGACGCAGGCGCTGAATTACCTGCAGGGCAAGCCGGTGGTCGCCCAGCCGACCAAGACCGTCGCCGAGAACAAGACCGGCAGCTGAACGACCAGCAGCTCCTCCGCTACTCCCGGCACATCCTCCTCGAGGAGTTTGGCGTCGAGGGCCAGGAACGGCTGCGCGCCGCGGCGGCGCTGATGGTCGGCGCGGGCGGGCTGGGATGTCCCGCGGCGCTCTACCTCGCGGCGAGCGGCATCGGCCGATTGACGATCGCCGACGCGGATTGCGTAGACCTCACCAATCTGCAGCGCCAGATTCTCTACCGCACGGATTCCGTCGGCGCGAAGAAGGTGGAGGAAGCGCGCAAGAGCCTTGCCGCAATGAATCCCGAAGTCGAGATCGTGCCGCTCGCCGAGCGCGTGCAGGGCGAGGTGGTGGAACGGCTGGTCGCCAATGCCGATGTGGTGCTCGATTGTTCCGACAACTTCGCCACGCGCCATGCGCTGAACCGCGCCTGCGTGAAGTATTCAAGGCCGCTGATCTCCGGCGCCGCGATCCGCTTCGACGGCCAGCTGATGGTGTTCGACCTGCGGCAGAAGGACGCGCCGTGCTACGCGTGCCTGTTCCCGGAGGAAGGCGAGGTCGAGGAAGTGCAGTGCTCGGTGATGGGCGTGCTCGCGCCGCTCACCGGCACGATCGGCGCGATGCAGGCGCTGGAAGCGGTGAAGCTGCTCGCCGGCGCCGGCGATACGCCGCTCGGGCAGCTCACGCTGTTCGACGCGAAGAAGTCCGAGCTGCGCAGCGTGCGGGTGAAAAAGGATCCGCGCTGCGCAGTGTGCGGCGCGCGCTAGCGCGCTGCTCAGGCCGACAGGAACGCGCGCTGCGCGGCGAAGCCCTCGGTAGGCTTCTTGGCGAAGCCGCTTTTTTCGAACAGGTGCAGCGAGCCGATGGCGTAGCGAAGCAGCGTCGCCGCATGCGACCCGGCGTCGCTGTCGGCCGCGGTTCGCAGCGCCTGCTTGAGAGTCGCTTCGAACCGGTCGAAGAACTGGTTCATGCGCGCCTGCAGCCGCTCGTGCTCGCCGACCAGCGCGTCGCCGGTCATGACGCGCACCATGCCCGGGTTCTTCTCGGCGAAGGCGAGCAGCATCTCGAGGAGCCGGTCAGCCTGCTTGTGCCCGTCGCCCTCGTCGGCGGTGATCTTGTTGGCGAGCGTGAACACCGAGGTCTCGATGAATTCGATCAGGCCCTCGTACATCTGCGCTTTCGAGGCGAAGTGGCGGTAGAGCGCGGCCTCCGAGACGTCGAGCTTCGCCGCGAGCGCGGCGGTGGTGATTCTCTCCCAGCGCGGCGCCTCGAGCATCTGGGCGAGCGCCTTGAGGATTTCCAGCTTGCGCTCGCCTTTGGCCCGGGGCATGAAAAGATTCTACTAGTGCGAGTAGCGGAAAACGAGTCCCGGCAGCTGCGTCACCGAAGATACGCGCAGGTCGACGTAGGGCACGCTCCTCTTCTCCTGGCTCACCCAGACTGTCGCCATGCCCAGACGCTTTGCAGTGCGCAAATTCTCCAGCATGTCGTCCACCAGGGCGCAGCGCCGGGGATCGAGGTTGTGGCGCCTGAGCAGCAGTCGGAATCCGGCGAGCGCCGGCTTGCCGCGGTAGCGCGTGCTCTCGATCGTGTATACGGCGTCGAAGAAGCGCGCCACGCCGAGCGCGCGCAGCACGTCATCGACGTAGCGGCGCGGGGCGTTGGAGAAGATGAGCTTGCGGCCCGGCAGGCGCGCGAGTGCGTGGCGCACCGCGGCCTCGTGCACCACCATGTCGGCAAGCTCGGGAAACTGGTGCGTCGCGGCAAGAAACTCGCGCGGGTCGGTGCCGTGGTGGCGCACGAGGCCGTTCATGGTGGTGCCGTAGCGCTGCCAGAAGCCGCGGCGCATGTCGTTGGCGCCGGCCGCGTCGAGCTCGAAGCGGCGCATAAGGTAGGCGTTGATCTGGTCGTGCATCGACGGAAAGATGTGCACCTTCGCATCGTGCAGCGTGTTGTCGAGGTCGAAGATCCACACCCGCCGCGAGGGCGGCAGACCGACGAGGCGCATGCGGCTACTTGCTCTTGATGAGCGTGCCGACGCCCTGGTCGGTCATCACTTCCAGCAGCAGCGCGTGCGGCACGCGGCCGTCGATGACGTGCACGCTCTTCACGCCGTTGCGGGCGGCATCCAGCGCCGAGCCGATCTTGGGCAGCATGCCGCCCGAGATCACCCCCTTGGCGACCAGGTCGTCGAACTTCTTCGGCGTCAGTCCCGTCAGCAGGCGCCCTTCCTTGTCGAGCACGCCGGGCGTGTTGGTCATGACGACCAGCTTCTCGGCCCGCAGGATCTCGGCGAGCTTGCCGGCGACCAGGTCGGCGTTGATGTTGTAGGTGGTGCCGTCGATGCCGGTGCCGATCGGCGCCACCACCGGGATGAAGCCGCCCTGCTCGAGCGCCGCGATGATCGACGGGTCGATCGACTCGATCTCGCCCACCTGGCCGAGGTCGACGTTGCCGTTCTGCTTGCCGGGCAGCAGGAGCTTCCTCGCGCGGATGAAAACGCCGTCCTGGCCGGTCAGTCCCACCGCCTTGCCGCCCGCCTGGTTG
>JAOTWE010000298.1 GCA_029863065.1 Betaproteobacteria bacterium | reverse complement strand
AAGAGTACTTTCGACCTGAAGCCGTTCCTGCCGCTGCTGCCGCTGTTCGAGGGCTTCGACGAGCAGGAGATCGCGGAGGTGCTCGATGCGTCGAAGTTCGTCGAGCTACCGCCCGGCCACGGGGTGTTTACCATCGGGCAGCCGTCGGAGGCGGCGTACGCCGTGCTGCGCGGCGCGGTGGAGATCGTGTCGAGCCACGCCAAGCGCGAGCGGCGCATGGCGATCCTCGGGCCGGGCCAGCTGTTCGGCTTCATGAGCCTGCTCGCGGGCGGCGCCCACGGCTCGGCGGCGACGGTGCGGGAAAGCGCGATACTGCTCGAAGTTCCGCGCGCCGGGTTCGAGCCGCTGTACTTCGGCGCGACGAGCGTCACCACCGCGCTGCATCACGCGATCCAGCGCAGCCTCATGGCCTCGCTCGGGCAGACCAACCGCCACTTCACGCGCCTGATCTGCCTCGCGCGGCTGCGCGGCGCGCGCCGCGAGGGCGACAAGCTGGAGGGCGCGCAGAGCGGCCAGATCGTTTCTGTGCCGGTCGAGGGCGGACAGCCCGATTGGCCTCAGCCGGCGACGCTCGCCAAATAGTCTTCGAGGGCTCGAATCGGCGCCATGTCATCGAAAAGGATGCCCCGGCGCGCGGCGATCAGCTCACGCACGGCGTTGCGATGATCTGCGTCCCGAGCAAGACGCACGGCGATGTCGACGTACTCCTCGTCCGACTGCGCCACCAGCGACGTCAGGTCCAGGCGCCGCAGGATGCCGCTGGCGAATCGTCCGCGCAGGAAACGGCCTTCGAGCGCGACGATGGGAAGGCCGCACTCGATCGCCTGCATCGCCGTGTTAAATCCCGAGAAGCCGGGGGTGTCGAGGAACGCATCGGCGCATTGCAGCAGGCCGTAGAAGTGCGCGCGGTCGAGCCACGGCAGGAAAGCGACGTGCAGTTCGACGCGCAGGCCGGCGCGGGCGAACGGTTCGCGCAATCGCGCCAGCAGCCGCTCGGCGAGGTCGAAGCGGCCCTGGTGCACGAAGAACACGAAAGTGCAGCGACCCAGGCGGCGCGCGATCTCCGCGTACAGATCGTCATGTTGCGGCGAGTACTTGAACGGCGTGCCGGGGCAGACGAGGATCGGGCGCGCGACCTTGATTTCGGGAAGTTGCGCGCGTACTGCGGCGCGCGAGAAGTTGCATCCCAGGTTGGGCAGCGCAACCAGATTCTCCGAGTAGTGGCTCTGCGCGCCGTCGGGCTCCATCCCCCGCGCCGATAGGTAGGCATCGACGGTGGGCAGTCCCGTAGTCTCGGGGTGTCCCCAGGCCGCCACTTGGTGCGGGGCGAGGCGAAGGCTGGCGAGCTTGGCAGTCAACGGATCCATGCCGACCTCGGGGTAGATCAACACGTGCAGCTGGCTGCCGAGGATCGCGTCTGCCCACCCGCGTAGCCCCTTGCCGCCCATGTGAAACTGCGCCGCAAGCCTCCTGCAGCGCTCGGTTTCGGCGTCGACGTGTGCGCCGAGGTAGAACGCGTGCAGTTCGAAGCGGCGTGGGTCGATCTTCTCGAACCACCCGCGCATCAGCGCATTCCATACCGAGTGTTCGCGAAGATACTGCGAGACGATGCCGATGCGGAGGGCTCCTCCCGCTGGGAGGGGCACGGGCGGCGGCAGCGCCTGCGCCGCGGACCAGTCGCTCATCAGCCGCACACACAATCCGCCGTAGCGCTTGAGCAGCTGCCGGTTGTTGTGCGCCATGTAGGCGAGCGCGAACGGCTGCTGAACGCCTACGGCGCGGAAACCGAGCTTCTGGCGGCGTGCGTCGAACCACGCGTCGAGGCCCTCCAGTTCTCGCGCAAATGCCTCGCGGCACTGCTCGGCCTCGGCCGCAGTGGCGTAGACGCGGCGCAGCTGCGACATCGCGATCGCCCACCGCGCCTCGACATAGTCCGGATCCAGCTCCAGCGCGCGGCGAAAGTGGGCCACGGCCTGTGGCTGTAAGTCGAGCGATTCCAGCGCATTGCCGAGGTTGTGGTGCGCTTCGAGATAGTCCGGGGCGAGCGCAATCGCCTGCTCGTAGCGGGAGACGGATTCCTGCAGCCGACCCAGGTACTGCAGTGCGTTGCCCAGATTGGCGAGCGCGTCGGCGCGCTTTGGCGCGATCTCCAGCGCCCTTTGGTAGCACGCGATCGCATCGGCCGCCCGGCCCAGGTCGTTCAGGATGTTTCCTTTGAGGACCAGGGCGTCCACGTTGTCGGGATCGTCCGCGAGGAGCGAACGCAGCACCGACTCGGCTGCGCCCAGCTCGCCGGCGCTGTAGTGCGCGCGTGCTTGCGCAAGCATCGGACTAGGCAATCTCCCGCAGCGTGATCGCCGGCTGCTGATTGCGCCGGATGACCGCGTGCAGCATCGTGTACTCGGGCACCTCGACCCAGGCCGAGACGTCCCGCGTCAGCGGCTCGGAGGCGACGAGCACCGAATCGGCGCTGTCGCTGCCGCCGGTCATGCGCCACTCGCCGTCGTGCAGCCCGTAGTCGCGCCCGACCGTGTACCAGAGGCTGTAGTAGGCGAGGTGCCCGGGCAGGAACTCCGCCGGATCCTGCGGGTAGCAGCCGAAGTCGAGCGTGTAGCGCACGGCGGCGAGCTGCATGCCGTCGGTGAGGAACAGGTTGACGGGCGAGGCGAGCGCGATGCCGAGCTTTTCGCGCGCCGCGCGCAGCACGCCCAGCGTGTGCGCCACCGCGTCGTGCAGCTCCTCGGCCGAGGGCCGCGCCGCCGGGTCCTTGAGGCGCGACACGACGAGCGCGTAGATCCATTCGCTGTCGGTGGTGCCGCGGATCTGCGCCGCGAATTCCGGGCGCAGGTGCGGCACAAGGAGCGGCTTCATGTCGGCGAAGCGCGCCAGGTCGCCGTTGTGCGCCATGGCGAGCGGCACGCCCGGGAACTGGAACGGGTGCACGTTCTGCGTCGCGATCTCGACCTTGGTGTTGTAAGGCACGCCGCGCACGTGGGCCAGCAGGCAGCGGGCG
>JAOTWE010000058.1 GCA_029863065.1 Betaproteobacteria bacterium | reverse complement strand
CTTGTTCTCGAGCTCCTCGCGCGTCATGAGGAAACGATCCTCGGTGGGGCGCTGGATGGTGTAGCCGAGCGCACCCACGCCGCGCGGGATAATGGACACCTTGTGCACGGGGTCGGTTCCCGGCAGCGCCATGGCGACGAGCGCATGGCCCATCTCGTGGTGTGCGACCACGCGCCGCTCGGTCTCGTTCAGCACGCGGCTCTTCTTCTCCAGCCCGGCGACGATGCGCTCCACCGCCTGCGTGAAGTCCTCGAGCGACACCGCGTCGGCGTTGCGGCGCGTGGCGAGTAGCGCCGCCTCGTTCACCAGGTTGGCGAGGTCGGCGCCGGAGAAGCCGGGCGTCAAGCCCGCGACCTGCTCGATCGAGACGGCGGGAGCGAGGCGGATCTTGCGCGCGTGCACTTCGAGAATCTGGATTCGTCCTTTCCTGTCGGGTCGGTCGACCAGCACCTGCCGGTCGAAGCGCCCGGCGCGCAGGAGCGCCGGGTCGAGAATCTCCGGGCGGTTGGTGGCGGCGAGCAGCACCACGCCGGTGGACGGATCGAAGCCGTCGAGCTCGGAAAGGAGCTGGTTGAGCGTCTGCTCCTTCTCGTCGTGTCCGCCCAGGCCGAAGCTGCCGCGCGCGCGCCCGAGCGCGTCCAGCTCGTCGATGAAGATGATGGCGGGCGCCTTCTGCCGCGCCTGCTCGAACAGATCGCGCACGCGCGCCGCGCCCACGCCCACGAACATCTCCACGAACTCGGCGCCCGAGATGGAGAAGAAGGGCACGCCCGCTTCGCCCGCCACGGCGCGCGCGAGCAGCGTCTTGCCGGTGCCCGGCGGCCCGACGAGCAGGATGCCCTTCGGCACGTGCGCGCCCAGGCGCCCGTACTTGATGGGGTTCTTGAGAAACTCGATGACCTCCTGCAGCTCGGCCTTCGCCTCGTCCACCCCCGCGACGTCGGCGAAGGTGACGCCCGTCCGGCTTTCGACATAGACCTTGGCGCGGCTCTTGCCGATGCTCATGAAGCCGCCCAGCCCCTGCTGCGCGGCGAAGCGCCGCGCCAGCAGGAACCACACGCCGAAGAACACGAGCGCAGGCACGACCCAGGACAGCAGGTCGCGCAGGAACGTGCTCTCCACCTGGCGCGTGTAGGGCACGCCGTACTTGGCGAGCCGGTCGGCGAGCTCGGGCTCGACGCGGTTCGCCGCCACCGTGGTCTTGCGCCCTTCCGGCTGCTTCAGCTTGCCGACGATGAGGCGCTCGCCCACGGTGATTTCCGCGATGCGGCCCTCTTTGAGCATTTGTTCGAACTCGCTGTAAGGCACAACGTCGACCGACTGCGCCTCCTGCCACCAGCGCTGCACCAGCAGCAGCGCGAGGAGCGCGAAGACCAGATACGCGACGTTGAAGCGGGTGCGCGTTTCCATTGCGCTCACAGTAGTCGCCGCAGATACGAAGGAGTTTGACGCAAGTCAATGCTGCCTGCGCGCACACGGGACATCGTAGGGGTCGATTCCAGGGAGATGCCCATGAAGGACTCGATGCCGCAGGTCGGCGCGCCCGATCCCGAGCTGAAGAACTCGCCCATCATTGACGAAGTGGAGTACGACGCAGAGCAGGCCACGCCCGGCCTCGAGATCGAAGCCCCCGTTTGCTACTTCAACGGCGTGGTCTTCGCGCTCGGCGAGTACGTGCGCAGCGGCAGCGAGGTGCTGCAGTGCGCCGAGCGCGGGGTCTGGCTGCGCAAGGGAGAGCGGCGCCCCGACTAGCTTCAGCCGCCCGGCGCGGAGTGGCGCGCGCTGACGCGCTTCGCCTGCGGCCCTTCCGCCGCGGGCTCCTCGATGAAATGCACCGCGGCGCCCTCGGCGAGATGCTCGAACGGCGGCGTCACCACGTTCTCGCGCGAGAAGTACAGCTCGCGGCCGTCGGCGGTGGCGATGAAGCCGTAGCCTTCGTCGGCCAGGATGCGCGCCACGGTGCCCGATTGCGTGGGCTCGTGGTGCTTGACGTCGCCGCGCTTCTCGCGCGCGAAGTCCTCGAGCTTGCGGCGCGCGGCGTCGAACGCATCGCGCAGCGCCACGTACACGTCCACATGCTGCTCGCGGTTTACCGCGAGTTCGCCGCCCGGCACCTTGAGGTCGATATGCACCGCGAACTCCTTGCCCTTTCTCTTGTGGCGCGCCGGCTGCTCGATGACCACGCGGCAGCTCACGATGCGCGAATGGAATTGCTCCAGCTTGGCAGCCCTCTCGCGCACCGCCTCCTCGATGGCGGCGGAACTCTCCATGCCGCGGTAGGTGACTTGCACGGGCAGTTGCATGGCTCGGGTATTTCCTCTGTGGCTGATGCGCCAAGGATGCCGCCGCGCCAAGGGGCTGCTCTTGATGTACGTCAAGTTCATTTGAGGCAGATCGAACGGCGCGTGCCGCAGGCGTGATCCACTGCCTTCATTGCTTGGGCGCGCCCGAAAGGCAAGCCGTGCATCCAGCGCTGGTGGCGCAGCGCATCGATCGGGTTGAGCTGCGCCGCCTTGCGCAAGATCAAGTACCCCGACCGGTGAAGGCGGACAGTGGACCGATGCGCCCGCGCACCCCCGCTTACTTCGCCCTGGCCGCGAGCGGCGAGCTCGCGCGGCGCGTTGCGGCCGCCTACCGCCACCTCGAGGGCTGCGACCTGTGCGCCCGATATTGCCGTGTCAATCGCCGCCGTAGCGTCGAGGGCGCGGTGTGTCGCACTGGCGAGCGCGCGGTGGTGGCGAGCTACGGGCCGCACCACGGCGAGGAGGATCCGCTGCGCGGCTGGGCGGGGTCGGGGACGATCTTCTTCTCCTGGTGCAACCTGCGCTGCGTGTACTGCCAGAACTGGGACATCTCGCAGCGCGGCGTTGGCCGCGAAGTCGAGCCGCTCGAGCTCGCCGACATGATGCTCGAGCTGCAGTCGCAGGGCTGCCACAACATCAATCTCGTCACACCGAGCCACGTCGTGGCGCAGATCGTCGCCGCCGTGAGCGACGCGGCCGCGCGCGGGCTGCGGCTGCCGCTGGTCTACAACACCAGCGGGTACGACAGCTCCGAGGCGCTCGCGCTGCTCGACGGCATCGTCGACATCTACATGCCGGACATGAAGTACGGGGATTCGGCGCTCGCCCGCAAGTACTCGAAGGTACGCGACTACGTGGAAGTGAACCGCACCGCGGTGCAGGAGATGCACCGGCAGGTCGGCGACCTCGCGCTCGACGAGCACGGCATCGCGCAGCGCGGCCTGCTGGTGCGCCACCTGGTCCTGCCGCACGGCATCGCCGGGACCGAGCAGGTGCTGCGCTTCCTCGCCGAGGTAATCTCCACGAACACCTACCTCAACCTCATGGACCAGTACCGGCCCTGCTATCGCGCGGACGAATATCCCGAAATTGACCGGCCAGTCACGCCGCAGGAGTACCGCGAGGCGCTCGCCTCGGCTGCGCGCCACGGCCTCGCACGGCTCGACCACCGGCAACGCCATGTCTTCGCGCGGCGGGAAGCCTGCTGATTTCTCGCCTTGCGAGGCGATCGAACTCCGGAAAAGGCTTGCTGCGCGCGTGCTGCGGACGGACCGGCTCGGGGCGCGTGGCCCGCACCTGAGCCGCGCTCAATCCGGCGGCAGCTCGTCGGGCTCGACGCTGTCAGCCTTCGGCGCGTCGCGCTGCGGGTGCTGCTGCGTCGCGCGCTTCACGCGCTCGTCGCGCGAGATGCTGCGCCCCGCGCCTTCCTGGAATTCTCGCGTTCCCGGCTCGGCGAGCGGCGGGCGTTGCCGGTGCCAGCGGTCGTAGCAGTCGCGGCCGCAGAAGTAGGCGACGTAGTCGCGCCCTTCGGCGGAGAGCGCCTCGGCGCGCGGCACGAGCTTGAGGCAAGACTCGCAGAACACGCTCTGCGGGTCGGTCGGCGGGGTTGTCTTGGCCATGTCTACCTCACGGGGATCAGATCACTTCCACTTGCGGTACGTGCCCATGAGCGCAGCCTGGGCGATGACGTGGCCGTGCATCGCCGCCGCCAGCCTCGCGCGCGGCGGCTGCCGCAGATCGGGCAGCGCCGTGTCGAGCGCATATAGGCGGTGGAAGTAGCGATGGCGCCCGACCGGCGGGCAGGGCCCGCCGTAGCCGGTGCGCTGCCAGTCGTTGAGACCTTCGAGCGTGCCTGCGGGCAGCGCGCGCACGCCCTCCGGCAGCCCGCCGCAGCCGGGCGGGATGTTGTAGAGCACCCAGTGCACCCAGGTCATCTCCGGTGCCGCGGGATCGGGGGCATCGGGGTCCTCGACCACGAGCGCCAGGCTCTTCGTGCCGGCGGGCACGCCGGACCAGGCGAGCGGCGGTGAAGCGTCCCTGCCCTCGCAGGTGTACTTCACCGGGATGAGACCTTCGTGCTCGAATGCAGCCGAGAAGATCTCCATGTCAGTGCAACGTCCGCGCGCCGGCGCTCGGACGCTCCTTGCCGACCAGCGCGGCGAGCTCCCACTCGCCCGAAGCCGTATCCTGGCGCAGCACCAGCACGCGGCCGTCGCGCGCCTTGACCTTGAAGTAGCGGTGCTCGGGGGTGATCCAGCGGTCCACGATCTCAGCGATCTCGACTCGCTGCTCGCCGAGGGTGAAAACGCGCGGCTCCTCCTCTCCCCGGTAGCCGGCATAGCACTCGACCCCGATCCTCATGCCGCAAGTAATGCGCCGCTTTCGCCCGGCGACCTTGCGCGAGATCAAGTCCCGTCGCCGGGAGCGGCGGACACTCGGCACCGTGGAACGGCACACGCAGGCAATCCGCTTGCAGGTGAACGGCGAGGCGCGCGAGTTCGTCGGCGCGCCCGACACGCCGTTACTGTGGGTGCTGCGCGACGCCTTCGGCCTGACGGGGACGAAGTACGGCTGCGGCGTCGGCGTCTGCGGGACCTGCGTGGTGCAGGTGGACGGCGAGCCCCGCCATGCCTGCACCCTCCCGGTGACGCAGGCGGCGGGCAAGGCCGTCACGACGATCGAGGCGCTGGCGCGCGAGCCGCGCCAGCCGCTGGTGCAGGCCTGGATTGCCGAGCAGGTGCCGCAGTGCGGCTACTGCCAGCCGGCGCAGCTGCTGACCGCCGCCTGGCTGCTCGGGCGCCACTCGCGCCCGAGCGACGCGCAGATCGATGAGGCGATGTCGCACGTGCTGTGCCGCTGCGGCACCTATCCGCGCATCCGGCGCGCGATCCATCGCGCGGCCGCCTGGAGCGCGGCCGAGCCGCTCCAGCGCACCGACGCGCTGCCGGCGGGTGGCGACGCCGGCGCTCCGGCGCTTAATCCCTGGCTGCGCGTCAACCGGGACAACACGATCACGCTCCTCGTCGACCGCTCGGAGATGGGGCAGGGCACGCTCACCGGTCTCGCCATGCTCGCCGCGGAGGAGCTGGAGGTGGACCTTGAGCAGCTGCGCATCGAGTTCGCGCCGGCGGCACCGGAGTACGTCAACCCGCTCATCGGCGAGCAGATGACCGGCGGCAGCACCGGCATCCGCGCCGCGTGGGACGGCCTGCGGCGCGCGAGCGCCGTGGCGCACGAGCGGCTGATCGCCGCGGCCGCCGCGCTCTGGGGTGTGAAGCGCGGCGAGTGCCGCGCGCAGGGCGGCGTGGTCATTCATGAAGCGACCGGACGCCGCGCACCCTACGCCGCGCTCGCCGCGTCGGCCGCGGCGGCGCGCGCGCCACGCGGCGTGCAGCCGAAGCGCCCGGACGAGTTTCGCCTCCTAGGCCGGCCGCTGCCGCGCCTCGAAGTGCCCGATCTGGCGCTGGGACGCGCGGTGTTCGGGCTCGACGTCGCCTGGCAGAGCCCGCTCGCTGCGGTGCTGGCGCGCTGTCCCTCCTTCGGCGGGCGCGTCGCGCGCTTCGACGCCACGGACACGCTGCGCGTGCCGGGCGTGGTCGCCGTGCGCGAGGTCGAAGGGGCCGTGGCGGTGGCGGCCGCCGATGTACCCGCGGCGCTCGCCGGGCGCGAGGCGCTCAGGATCGAATGGGACCTGAGCAAGGCCTGCCGGCTCGATAGCGCCGCGATCCACGAGCGCCTCGCGGCCGCGCTCGAGCGGCGCGGCGCGAAAGCGCGCGCGCGCGGCGACGTCGAGCGCGCGCTCGAGGGCGCTCGGCGCGTGCTTGAGGCGCGCTACGAGACGCCGTACCTCGCGCATGCGCCGATGGAGCCGCCGAACTGCCTCGCCCAGGTGAGCGAGGAGGGTTGCGACGTCTGGACGGGCACGCAAGCGCAGGAAGCCGCGCAGGCGCTCGCCATGGAGATCTCCGGCCTGCCGCGCGAGCGCGTGCGCGTGCACACGCCCTATCTCGGCGGCGGCTTCGGACGGCGCCTCGAGACCGACTTCGTCGGCGAGGCGGTACGCCTGGCGCAGGCGCTCGGCCGTCCGGTGCGCGTGCTGTGGACGCGCGCCGACGACCTGCGCCACGATTTCTACCGGCCGGCGAGCCTCGCCGCGCTGCGCGGCGCGCTCGACGAGCACGGCGCGCCGAGCGCCTGGGAGCAGCGCATCGCCGGCCCCGAGCTCGCGCTGGAGGAAGTCGACATTCCCTACGCCATTCCCAACCTGCGCGAAATCCACGTCCGTGAAGATCCCGGCGTGCCCACCGGCTACTGGCGCTCGGTGGGCGCCTCGCAGAACGCCTTCGCCGTCGAGTGCTTCGTCGACGAGCTCGCCGCGGCGGCCGGCCAGGACCCGGTCGCGTTCCGCCTCGGGCTGCTCGCGCACGCGCCGCGCCATCGCGCCGTGCTCAAGCTGGCCGCCGAGCGCGCCGCCTGGCACGGCCGCACGACGCGCGGCCGCGGCTGCGGCGTTGCCGTGTACCACTCGTACGGCAGCTGGGTAGCGCAGATCGCCGAAGTGGCCGCCGAGGGCAAGGCCTGGCGCGTCGAGCGTATCGTGTGCGCGGCCGATTGCGGGATCGTCGTCAATCCGGACGCGGTGGCGGCGCAGATGGAAGGCGCGATCGTGTTCGCGTTGAGCGCCGCGCTGTACGGCGAGATCACGCTGCGCGACGGCGCGGTCGAGCAGTCGAGCTTCGAGGACTACCCGATCCTGCGCATGCGCGATACGCCGAGAATCGAGGTGCACCTCGCGCCGAGCCGCGAGCCTCCCGGCGGCGTGGGCGAGCCGGGCGTGCCGCCGGTCGCGCCCGCGGTGGCGAACGCCGTGTTCGCCGCCACGGGCGCGCGGCTGCGGCGCCTGCCGCTCGTCGCCGCGCCCTGAGCGCATGGCCGGCCGCGCCTTCATCGGCACGAGCGGCTGGAACTACGGCGCCTGGCGCGAGGACTTCTACGGCGGGCGGCCGGCGAAGGCGTGGCTCGCGTATTGCAGCACGCGCTTCAGTGGCATCGAAATCAACGCCACGCACTACCGGCTGCAGAGCGTCGCCACGTTCCGCCGCTGGCGCGACGAGACGCCGCCCGCGTTCCGTTTCGCGCTCAAGGCGCACCGCTATCTCACGCACAACCGAAAGCTCAAGGATCCGCTCGGCCCGATCCGCCTCGAGCGCGAGCGCGCAAGCGCGCTCGGCGACAGACTCGCCGTGGTGCTATGGCAGCTGCCGGCAAACTTCCGCCGCAACCTCGAGCGGCTGGAGGCCTTTACGCGCGCGCTGCGCGCCTGGCGCAAGCCGCGCCATGTCATCGAGTTCCGCCATCCCAGCTGGTTCTGCGACCAGGTCGCCCACTGCCTGCGCACGCACCGCATCGCCGTGTGCCAGTCGGACGCCGCCGACTGGCCGCTGTGGGACGCGCTCACCACGGACCTCGTCTACGTGCGGCTGCACGGGCACGCGGTGACCTACGCTTCCGGCTACAGCGAAAGCGAGCTGCGCGCCTGGGCGCGAAGAGTGCGGCGCTGGATACGCGAGGGGCGACAGGTGCACGTGTACTTCGACAACGATGCGCGGGGCCAGGCGCCGCGCAATGCGCTGCGCCTGCTCGCGCTGCTCGAAGCGCGTGGCGCCTAGGCCGCGCGATTGCGCGGCGGCATGGCGTACTTCTCCGCCGGCAGGTTGGCGCGATCGGCGGTGAGCGCGCAGCGCGGTTGAGCGCCGGCGACGTCATAGCCGTTGCGGCAGTGGAAGGGGCGCAGGTTTTCGGCGCTGTCCGCGCCGCCGGGAGACACCTTTACCAGCTTCCAGCCGAACTCGGCGTCCTCGTGCCCGTACTGCTCGCGCCGCATCCACGCGCCGCAGGCGTCCTGGCGCCAGTGCGCGGGGTCGGCCTCGGGCATGGCGCGCGCGTGCCGCCACACGGCGTCGATGAGCGCGGGGTCGCTGCAAATCACGCCACGGGGTACGGCGGAATGCGGATCTCCCCGAACTGCGTGTCCGCGAACGGCGGACGCTCGTCGGTCTCGCGGTCGATGCCGCTGCGCACTGTGTACGCCAGGTCCTGCAGGTCGTGCGCCAGCGCCCCGAGCAGGTCGTCGAGCGAGACGATGCCGAAGAGCGTGCCGCCGTCGGTCGAGACGAGCAGGCGGCGCACGCCGCGCTCGCGCATCGTCGCGATCGCCTCGCCGATCGTCGCGCTCGCCGCGATTGCGGCGAGGTTGCCCTCGGCGAAGCGGCCGATGTCCGTCTGTGTCACGTCCATGCCGCGGGCGACGCCCTCGATCACCATGTCGCGATCCGTGACGATGCCGACCGCCTGCGGGCCGTTGGGCGAGTCCCCCACCACGAGCAGGCTGCCGACGTGGCGCTCGCGCATGAGAGCCGCCGCCTCCTGCAGGCTGCTTTCGCGTACGGCGATCGCGATTTCCCGGGTGCAGATGTCTCCGACGTTCATGGCGGTCCTCCGTGGCAGGCTGGCGGTGCGCGGCAAATCGCGGCGCCTACATTGAGCCACCACCGCGAAACCTCTTGTTGATCTGCGTCAAGCTGCTCCATCGCAAGCGCGACAGCATGTTCTTCATGCGCGCCTAGATCGTCAGCGCGAACGGCTTCGAGGAGAGCGAGCTCCTCGTGCCCTACTACCGACTGCTGGAGGAGGGCGCGGAGGTCGACGTCGCCGCGCCGCAGGGAGATCGAGTCGGTCGCGGAGCAGCTCAGGAGGAAGTGCTGACCCGGGGGTTGCAGCGGTATATCGCGCGACAGCCCGGCCACGGCTCAAAGTCCGCGGCCGGCGGCGGCAAGCGCTCGTGGACGCCGATCACCAGCGCGCCGCCCGGGCGCAAGCGGCTGGCGATGCGCTCGAGCGCGCGCCGCGCGCCCTCGGCGTCGAAATAGGTGAAGGCGAGGTTGCGGCTCAGCACAACGTCGAACTCGCGATCGGGCAACTCGGCGAGCAAGTCCTGAGGGAGGAGCTCCACGCGGGCGCGGAAGCCCTCGCGCAGGCACCAGAGCCGCCCGCGCTGCTCGAACGCCTGCGCGCGCCACGCCGCTGGCAGCGCCGCGAGGCTGCCCGCGCCGTAGCAGGCGGCGCGCGCGCGCTGCAACAGTCGCGCGTCGACATCGGTGCCGAGAACGCGAAAGCCGAGATCGGGGAAGCGCGGCGCGAGCTGCAGGCGCCACAGCAGGGCAAGCGTGTAGGGCTCCTCGCCCGAAGCGCAGCCCGCGCTCCAGCATTCGAGGTGCTGCGCTCCCCGCGCTAGCGCGGGCAGCACCTCGGCGCCGAGGGCGTCGAACACCTCGCGGTCGCGATAGAAGCGCGAGATGGGGATCGCGCAGAGCGTGCCGAGTGCGCGCCACTCGGATGGGTCGGCTTCGAGGCGCTCCCGGTATCGCCCGGCCTCGCACAGGCCGAGCTCGCGCATGCGCCGCGCGATGCGCTTGCACACCCGACGCCGCACCTTGCGGTAGCCCGCCCAGCGCAGGCCGAGCCGCGGCAGCGCCCATTGCAGGAACGCGACGCAGTCCGTATCCGTCACCGCCTGCAAGCTACGCCGCCCCCCAGACGCGGCGTTTGATCCGCGTCAAGTGCCCACGCGCCGGTTTGCTGCGTAATACGTGCATGCATGCACCGGAGATCTTCATCGCCTACGCCCCGCGCGGCGCCGGCCCGCACTGCGCCGTCGCGTATCTCGCTGCCGGGCGCGACGTCTACGGCTGGTACACAGGCCCGCGGCCCGACGCCGACATCGCCAGCCGCTGCTTCCTGCTGGAGGGCTACTACAGCGACCGCGAGACGCGCTATGAGTCCGTGGACCTCGCCGACCTGCACTCGGCCTGGTCGCTGGACGAAGCGCGCCGCCACGAGCTGGCGCGCATGCAGGAGGCGTTCGCGCGCGAATGGCTCTTCTACCGCGACGACGCGCACGCCGCGGCCGAGCAGCGGGCCTACGAGGAGGCCGAGCTCGCGGCCGGGGGCGCGCTCAACGTGCGCTTCGAGCGCCTCGGCAAGTTCTCCCGGCTGCAGCCGAACTGGACCTACTACACGCCGCATTTCGAGCATTCGGTGCTGCGGCACCTCGCCAAGCGCTGGCCGCTCGAGTTCCGGCCGGACTACGAGCCCGCCGCGAGCGCCTGAGCGGGGCCCGCGAGCGCGCCGAGCGCGCGCGCCAGTCCCGCGACCACCCGCGCCATTTCCGGATAGCGCAGTCGCTCGAGCGTGTCCGTCGGCTGGTGATAGTGTGCGTAGCGGTAGAAGGCCGTGTCGGTGACCATGACACCCGGATAGCCGGCGCGCCAGAAGGAGATCTGGTCGCTCCAAGACACGCCCGGGACGATGGCGGGGCTCGCGAGCCGCTCGGCGGGAAAATCGCAGTGCGCGCGAAACGCGCTCGAGAGGGCGAGCAGCGCGTGGCGCGAGCGCAGGTTCGACACGAAGGCGATGAAGTTGCCGCGCCGGGGATAGAACCACTTCAGGAACGGCGGATACGCCTGGCTGCCGGGATCGTCGCGATAGCAGCCGAGCATCTCCAGCGAGAGCATGAGGCGGATGTCGTCGCCGCGCTTGCGCGCCGCATCAGCGTATACCTTGCTGCCCATCAGCCCGAACGGAAAGAACGGCGCCTCCTCGTTCACGAAGGCCACCAGTTTCAGCGTGCGCTGCGGCCCGGCGTCGCGCAGCGCGCGCGCGATCTCGATCAGGCCCGCGACGCCGCTCGCGTTGTCGTCGGCGCCGGGGCTGCCCTCTACGGTGTCGTAGTGCGCGCCGACGAGGTCGATCTCGCTTGCACGGCGCGATCCCGGGATCGTCACCTCGAGGTTCTCGCAGCGCACGCCGTGCGCGTCGTAGGCCTGCGCCGCGACGGCGAAGCCGAGCGCCTCGAACTCATGGCGGATGTAGTCGGCCGCAGCGTGCAGCGCCCGCGGGCGCCAGACGTGCCGCTCGCCGATGTCGCCGGCGAGTGCCTGCACGTGGCGGCGCAGGCGTTGCCCGAGCGTGATGTCTGCAGACATGTGACAACGCAAGGCAGGCGGATTGACGCAGGTCAACCCGCCTGTTCCGTGTGCCGTCATATTGAGGCCTTACAACTCCGAAAGGAACCGCCATGGCACGCAAGCGAAAGGCAGCCGCGAAGAAGGGCAAGACCGCCAGCCGGCTCAACCTGCACAAGGAAGTCCGCGCCGTCGGCAAGCGGCTCGATTGGCTGATGGCCGAGGCGCGCAAGGCCGAGAAGAGCGCGCGCGCGACCGCCGTGCGCGACCTGCAGGTGCTGAAGCGCAAGCAGGAGGCGGCGAACCGGGCGCTGGCGAAGCTCGGGCGCCAGAGCGCCGCGGCGAGCGCGCCGATCGTCGCTGGGTTTCAGAAGGCCTGGCACGACATGGAGCTCGCCGTGCGGCAGGCGAACAAGCGCTTCCGCGGCACGGCCTGAGGACGTTCTCAGGCGGCCGCCTTCAGCTCGCGGTGCAGTACCTTGCCGAGCGGCGACTTGGGCAGTGCGTCGCGGAACTCGATACGCACCGGCCGCTTGTAGGGCGCGAGACGCTCGGCGCAGTGCGCCGCGAGCGCCTCGGCGCTGAGCGCGGGGTCGCGCTTGACGACGAACAGCGCCACCGCTTCGCCGCTCTTCGGGTGCGGCATGCCGACCGCGCCCGCGTCCTTCACGCCCGGGTGCGCGAGCGCCACCGCCTCGATCTCGCTCGGATAGGCCTTGAAGCCCGAGACCACGATCACGTCCTTGCGGCGGTCCACGAACTCGACGTAGCCGCGCTCGTCGATGCGCCCGAGGTCGCCCGTGCGTAGCCACCCGTCGGGGAAGAAGGCCTGCGCAGTCTCCTCGGGCGCGTTCCAGTAGCCGCGCGTTACCTGCGGCCCGCGCACGCAGATCTCGCCCACCTCGCCGAGTGCCAGCTTGGCGCCGCGCTCGTCGCGGATGCTCACCTCGGTCTCGGGCAGGGGCAGCCCGAGCTTGCCGCTGAACTCGCGCGCGTCGATGGGGTTGGCGCACACGTTGGGCGAAGCCTCGGTGAGGCCGTAGCCCTCGACCAGGGGCGCGCCGGTGGCGCGCTGCCAGCGCTCCGCCACGCTGCGTTGCACGGCCATGCCGCCGGCAACCGCGATCTTCAGGGCGCCGTGGTTGGCGCGGCAGGCCGCGTCGAAGCCGGGCGCATCGAGCAGCGCCGCGTACAAGGTGTTCACACCGGTGATGCCGCTGAAGCGCATGCGCTTCAGTTCGGCGACGAAGGCGGGCAGATCGCGCGGATTCGGGATGAGCAGGTTCCTCCCGCCCAGCCGGAAGAACAGCAGCAGGTTCGCGGTGAGCGCGAAGATGTGATAGAGCGGCAGCGCGGTGACCACAGTCTCCTCGCCCTCGGCGAGCGCGGCGCCGGCCCAGGCCAGGGTCTGGCGCACGTTCGCGGTCATGTTGGCGTGCGTGAGCACTACGCCCTTCGGGCGCCCCGTGGTGCCGCCGGTGTACTGCAGGAAGGCGACGTCCGCGGGATCCACGGCAGTCGCGGGAAGCTCTGGTGCACGCGCATCGTTGAATGCGATCGCGCCGGGAATATGCCAGGCGGGCACCATGCGCTTGACGTGTTTCACGGCAAGATTGACCGCCCAGCGCTTCGGCACGGGGAAGGCATCGCCGACCTGCGTCGTGACGACGTGCTGCACGCACGTGCCGGCGAGCGCATGCTCGAGCGTGTGCGCGAAGTTCTCCAGCACCAGCACGGCCGCCGCACCGGAATCCTCCAGCAGGGTGCGCAGCTCCGGCGCGGTGTAGAGCGGATTCACGTTCACCACCGCGAGCCCGGCGCGCAATGCGCCGATGAGCGCGATCGGGTACTGCAGGAGATTCGGCAGCATGATCGCGATGCGCTCGCCGGGGGCGAGCCCGAGCTCCTGGCGCAGGAAGGCGCCGAAGGCGCCCGAGCGCCGTTCCACCTCGCCGTAGCTGAGCGTCACCCCCATGCTGGTGAAGGCGGGGAGCACGCGCCAGCGCGCACAGCTCGTCTCGAACAGCGCTTTCAGCGTCTCAGGCGGGCGCCCTGTGTCGGCCATGACGCGCGAGTAGTGCGACG
>JAOTWE010000297.1 GCA_029863065.1 Betaproteobacteria bacterium | reverse complement strand
ACATCCGTCCAGCCCGCGTTCCTCAGCGACTGGCAGCCGATGATGCTGCGCGTGCGCCCGGCGCAGTTCACCACCACGAGCGTATCGGCATCCGGCGCGAGGTCGGGCGCGCGGTACACCAGCTCGGCGCCCGGCACGTCGATGCCGCCGGGAATGTTCATGCGGTGATACTCCTCCCAGGGCCGCGAATCGAGGATCACCAGCTTGCGCCCTGACTCCTGCAGGCGCCTGAGCGCCGCGGCCGGAATGCGCGGCGTGCCGTAGTGGTGCTCGACGAACTCGCCGAACGCCTTGGAAGGGACATTGACGCCGCTGAAGAGCTCGCCCCCTGCCGCCTGCCAGGCGGCGCAGCCGCCTTCCAGAATGTCGACGTCGGTGTAGCCGAATTCACGCAGCTTCGCCGCAGCGCGCTCGGCGAGTCCCTCGCCGCTGCCGTCCAGCAGTACGAGGGGGGCCGTCAGGCGCGGCAGCAGGTCGCTCACCATGAGCTCCAGGCGCGACAGCGGCAGCGCGCAGGCGAAGAACGGATGGCCCTTGTAGTGAACGCCCTGCTCGCGCACGTCGAGCAAGGCAAGCTCGTCCCGCGAGAGCAGCCGCTCTCGCAGCCGCTCGGGCGTCATGCCCTTGCTTCGCGGATGTCCGAGTGCGCCGGGAAAATGTCCCAGCGCCCTTCCTGTTCCCTGTAGAACTCGCGCTTGTGCAGCTGCTCGAGCGCCAGGCCGTACATGTGAAAATTGAGCAGCGGCGCCTCGATGTGGATGGAGTGCAGGTCCTCGGGCATGAAGGCGACGCCCGTGCCCTGGCGCACGACGTCGCGCCCCTTCTCGCGCACGCCGCCTTCAATGGCCCGGTCGTAGAACTTGTTCAGCTCCTCGCCGGTCACGCCGACGATCACCGCCCAGGTGGTGTGGTTGTGCGCCGGCGTGCCATGGCCGCCGCGCGCCGAGTTCGCATACAGCGCGAAGCGGTGGTCGGCGTCCTCGGACAATCGATACAGGCAGGAATGGCGCTTGCCGCCGGGCGCCGGCGGCGGAAAATCCTCGGCGCTGAACAGCTCGGTGCGCGCTGCCAGCCGAATCAGCCGCGCCTTGATCTTCTCCAGGCTGGCGCGGTTGACGCCGTCGCGCTTCTCGATCTCGCGGATGTCGGCGAGGGCGGCGGCGACTTCCTTGCGACGTTCGGCGGCGGGGTCCATGGGCAAAATCTTATCAGTCCAGGACGCGCCCGCGCAGGGCCTTGATGCGTCCGCGGCGCTGTTTCGCTTCGATGCGCCGCTCTTTCGAGCCGCGGGTCGGCCGGGTCGGCCGGCGTTTTTTCGGCACGAAGGCTGCGGCCGCCACGAGCGCGTGCAGCCGCGCGAGCGCCTCGGCGCGATTCAGCTCCAGGCTCCTGTGCTGCTGCGCCTTGATGACGACGACGCCGGTGCGCGTGATGCGCTTGTCGCCGCGGTGCAGCAGGCGGTGCTTGACGTCCTCGGGAAGCGAAGAAGCGCGGATGTCGAAGCGCAGGTGCACGGCGCTCGAGACCTTGTTGACGTTCTGGCCGCCCGCGCCCTGCGCGCGCACGGCGGTGATCTCGACCTCGTGATCGGGGATGGCCGGAGCCGGCCCCGCCATGCGCCTCAGCGCTTTCTGAACATCGGCCGCCGCTTCGGAATGGCGACCGGGTTTTCGTCCTTGTGGCGGAAGCTGATGCGACCGCGCGTCAGGTCGTAGGGGGACATTTCCATGGTGACGCGATCGCCGGCGAGGATGCGGATGCGGTTCTTGCGCACCTTGCCGCCGGCATAGGCGAGGACTTGCGCGCCGTTGGTGAGCTCGACGCGGAACTGCGTGCTCGGCAGCACTTCCTGCACCACCCCTTCCATCTCCAGCATTTCTTCCTTGGCCATACCTGCGATCCGGACATTGCGAGGCCGGCAGTATGACGCCTAGCGCCCGGGCGGACAAGGAGATTCTGGAATCCTAAAGCTTGCGCCGCGCGACCACGAACAGCCGACGAAACGGAAACAGCGTGCGCCCGTCGGCTTGCGGCGGATACCAGGCGAGCACGCGCACGCGGTACTCGGCCTCGAACGCGGCACGCTCGACCCCCTGCAGCCGGTCGAGGAACTGCTTCAGCCAGGTGCCCTTGGTGTACTCGGCCACCGGATTTTCGCCCTCGAGCACCTGCAGGTACTCGGTCTCCCATACCTGCAGTTCGGCACAGCGCGGCTCGAGCAGCCGCCAGTAGAAGCCCGGCGCCGCCACCAGCTCGCGTCGCAGCAGCGGCTCGAGCCGCGAGCGCCACGGCCCCTGCTCGATGGTTTCCACGATCGCCGTATGCGAAGGCGCGTTGAAGTTGCGCGGCATCTGCACCGCGAGCCACCCGCCCGGCGCCAGCGCCTCGAGCAGCGAGGGAAACAATCGCTCGTGGCCGTCAAGCCAGTGCAACGCCGCATTGCTGTAGAGGACGTCCACCGGCTGCGCCGGGCGCCACGTACCGATGTCACCCTCGACGAACTGCGCGCTCGGGTGCGCGGCGCGCGCCCGCGCCAGCATCTCCGGGGAGTTGTCGACGCCGGTGAGTTTCGCTTGCGGCCAGCGCGCGAGAAGCAACGGCGCAAGGCTGCCCGCGCCGCAGCCCAGGTCGACGACCGAAGCCGGCGCCGCGGCTGGAATGCGCGCCAGAAGATCCACCGCGGGCCGCGTGCGCTCGCCGGCGAATTTCAGGTATTGCGCGGGATCCCAACTCACGTGCAGACGCGGTTGCGACCGCCTTTCTTCGCCCGGTAGAGCGCCTCGTCGGCCGCCTTCAGCACCTGCACCGGCGGCTGGCGCTCGACCTCGGGCTCGGCCGCGCCGACCGACACCGTGACCGACAGCAGCTTGGTCGGCACGATATCGCCGCGCCGGCGGATGCCCGATTCTTCGCGCCGCGGCCGCTCTTCGCTGCGCACCGCCATCTTGTAGCGCTCGATGGTCGCCCGGGTTCTCGCGAGATAGGGCAGCGCCTCCGTCAGGCTGCGGCCGGGAAACAGCACGCAGAACTCCTCGCCGCCGTAGCGAAAGGC
>JAOTWE010000296.1 GCA_029863065.1 Betaproteobacteria bacterium | reverse complement strand
TGTTGCAATTTGCACCAGATTTAGGGCGACCTTAGGCGGGTAGGCGCGCTACAAAGTGGGTGGAGGCACCGCCCATGAGAAAGCTCTTCATCGCCCTGATCGTCCTCGCTGTTGCCGCGCCGCCGGCGCTGGCGCAGGAGCGCACCCCCTACTCCCAGGCCGAGCTCGATCAGATGCTCGCGCCGGTCGCGCTGTACCCGGATGCCCTGCTGTCCCAGGTACTGATGGCATCCACCTATCCGCTCGAAGTGGTGGAAGCGGCGCGCTGGTCGCGCGCGCGGCCCGGACTGCAGGGCGACGATGCGGTGCGCGCAGCCGGGGACCGGGACTGGGACCCGAGCGTCAAGTCGCTGCTTGCCTTTCCGAAACTGCTGGCGCGCATGGACGAGCAGCTCGATTGGACCAAGCGTCTGGGTGACGCTTTTCTGGAGCAGGAACCGCACGTCATGGAAACCATCCAGCAGCTGCGCCGCCGGGCGCGTGCGGCCGGACAACTCGCGCCCGATGAGCGCCTGCACGTCGCCGACGACGGCGGCAGCATCGTCATCGAGCCGGCAAACCCGCAGGTGGTGTACGTTCCCTATTACGACCCGCTGATCGTTTACGGATCATGGTGGTGGCCCGCCTATCCGCCTGTGGTCTGGGCGCCGTGGCACGGGTACGTCGTGTACCGCCCCGGGGTCTGGTGGGGCGCGGGCGTGAACATCTCGGCGGGCTTCTTCTTTGGCAGCGTCGCATGGTCACAGCGGCACGTCACCGTGGTGCGCGTCAGCCCCTACTACGTGCGGCGGCCGGTAGTGCGCCGCGATGCCGTCGTGCAGCAGCGCCCGGTCGTGGTCGGGCGCTGGCAGCACGATCCCAACCACCGGCGCGGTGTCGTCTACCGCAGTCCCGAACTGCAGCGCAGATTCGTTCCGGCCGCTCCCGCGCGCGCGCCGCGCGCCGCGCCGCTGCCGCGTGCTCAGCCCCCAGCCGAGCGCCGCGAGCAGCGCCCCGAAATTCGGCGCGACGAGCGCCGCGACGAGCGCCGCGGCCACGCCATGCCGCCGGCGTTCCGCGCCAGTCCGCCGGTCACCGCCGAAACCCGCCCGCGGGCGCAGCCCAAGCCCGGCGCGCAGCAGCCTCACCAGGAGGTGCGGCCGCAATTCCGCGCGCAACCGCGCGAGCGCGGCGGCGAGCGCATGCCACCTCGCGAACGAGGCGGCAACCGCGCGCAACCGCGCGAGCGCGGCGGCGAACGCGACGGTGGCTGGATGCGGCACGCGGATCGGACCGGACGACGCGGCTGAACGGCGTCATGTCCTATCATCCGGGCCATGGAAGCGCCCGGAGGGTTGTGGATCGCGCTCACCGTCTGGGCCGCATTCGCGCAGACGCTGCGCAATACCGTGCAGCGCAGCCTCACCGCGTCGCTCGGCACGCTCGGTGCGACCCTCGTTCGTTTTCTGTACGGCCTGCCGTTCGCGCTGGCATGGCTCGCCTGCGTGCACCTGTGGCGCGCGGAACCGGTGCCCGCCCTCGGCTGGGCGTTCCTCGGCTGGGTGACGCTGGGCGCGGTGGCGCAGATCGCCGGCACCGCTTTCCTGCTGCTTGCCATGGAGGCGCGCAGCTTCGCGCTCGGCGTGGCGTATTCCAAGACCGAGCTCCTGCAGATCGCGGTGTTCGGGCTCGCGTTCCTCGGCGATCCGGTGACCTTGCCGGTGGCGCTGGCCGTCGCCTGCGGCACGCTGGGCGTGCTCCTGCTTTCGCCCGCCGATCCGCGGCGGCCGTTCGCCGCCCTGCTGACGGGCCTGACGACGCGGCCCGCGCTCCTCGGCCTGGCATCGGGCGCCGGCTTCGCCTTCGCCGCGGTGGGCTATCGCGGCGCGGCGCTCGCGTTGGATGGCTCGTTTCTCATGCGCGCGGCGACGGCGCTCGCGGCGGCGCAGTTCATCCAGACTTTCCTGCTCGGCGGCTGGCTGCTCTGGAAAACGCCGCGCGTGGTGGCGGACACGCTGCACCTGTGGCGGCCGTCGCTGTTCGCCGGCCTCATGGGCGCCGCCGCGTCCGCCGGCTGGTTCAGTGCCTTCGCCCTGCAGCCCGCGTCGCACGTGCGCACGCTCGGACTGATCGAGCTCGTGTTCAGCTACGCGGTGTCGAGGAAGCTGTTCCGCGAGAGCCTGTCGTGGCTGGAGCTCGCCGGCATGGCGTTCCTCGCCGCAGGCATCGCGGTAATTACGCTTTCGGGCTGACGCGCGCGCCGAGCAGCTTGTCGAACTCATCGACCATGGGGGGCCCTAGCTTATGCACCCTTCCACTGCGGCGCGCGCTTCTCCAGGAAGGCCTGCATACCCTCGCGGAAATCCTGGCTCATGTAGCACATGAGGATGAGGTCGTCGCCGGCGCCCGGCGCGAGCGTCGGCCGCAGCCGCAGCAGCGATTCTTTGGTCGCCTGCAGGGTGAGCGGCGCCTGGCTGGCGACCAGGCGCGTCACCTCTTCGGCGCGCGCCATCACCTGGGCGTCGTCCACCACCTCGGTGACCAGGCCGATGGCAAGTGCCTCCGGCGCCTCGAGGAGCCGCGCGCGGAAGACCATGTCCTTGACCCGCGCCGGGCCGATGAGCGCGGCGAGCCGCGCGTAATTGCCGCTGGAGAGGCAGTTGCCGAGCGTGCGCGCGACGGGGAAACCCGTGCGCAGGCTGGTCCCGGCAATGCGCAGGTCGCAACACACCGCGATGCCGGCTCCACCGCCAGTGCAGGCGCCGCGCAGGGCAGCCACGGTCGGCACCCGGCAGCGCTCGAGAGCCCCGAGCACCCGGTCGATTCGCGCCTCGTAGTCGAGCGCATCCTGGGGCTTGTCGAAGGCGCGGAACTGGGAGATGTCGGTGCCGGCGGCGAACGCCTTCTCCCCGGCCCCGGTGAGCAGCATCGCCTTGATCGAGCGGTCGCGGTCAACCTCCCCGCAGATTTCCGCCAGGCGGTCGTACATGGCGAACGTCAAGGCATTTCGCGCCTGCGGGCGGTTGAAGGTAACCCGCGCGATGCCGTCGCGCACCTCGTACAGAAGATCCTGTCCGGCGTCC
>JAOTWE010000295.1 GCA_029863065.1 Betaproteobacteria bacterium | reverse complement strand
TGGTGCGCGGCACCGAAAGCGTCTTCGGCACGCCCGGCGGCCAGTGCGGGTAATGGCGCGTGAACATCACAGCTGATACTTCTTCACCGCCTTTTCATCCCAGCGCATGCCGATGCCCGGCCGCTCCGGTACCAGTGCGTGGCCGTTCTTCACGCGCACCGGTTCCTCGAGGATCGCGTCCGCCCAGTCCACGTACTCGAGCCAGTGGCAGGTGGGTGTCACGGCGAGCAGGTGGCAACTTATCTCCGGGAACAGGTGGCTCGACATTTCCATGCCCGCCGCCTGCGCGAGCGCCGCGGCGCGCATCCAGCCTGTCACCCCGCCGATCCTTTGCGCATCGGGCATGGCGTAGGCGCAGGCCTGCGCGGCGAGCGCTTGCGCCATCTGCTCCGGGCCCATGAAGTTCTCGCCGATCTGGATCGGCGTCGCCACCTCGCGCGCGATGCGTGCGTTGCCGGCGAAATCGTCCGCGCGCACGGGCTCCTCGATCCAGTAGACGCCGCCCTCCTCGTCGATCATGCGCCCGCGCTTAAGCGCCTCGGCCACGGTCAGCCCCTGGTTGAAATCCACCATCAGCGTGACCTGCGGGCCGATCGTCTTCTTCACCGCGCGCAGGGCCGCGAGGTCGTCCACGGCGTGCGGTCGGCCGAGTCGCAGCTTCACCGCCGAAAAACCCTCTTTCACCAGCTCGGTGGCCTCCTTGGCGAGGGGCTTTAGCGGCATGATGCCCAGGCCCTTCGAGTTGTAGGCGGGAATCGGGCGCGGCGTGCCGCCCAGCAGCCGCACGAGCGGCAGGCCTTGCGCCTGGCCGAGCGCGTCCCAGGCCGCCATGTCGATGCCCGACATGGCGAACAAGACGATGTTGTGCACGCCGAGCAGCGTATAGCGGGCGCGCAGCTTCTTCTCGATGTCGAAGGGCGCCACCTCGTCGCCCTTCAGCATCTCGGCCATCGCTTCGACCAGCGCCGCGATCGGCTTGAGATTGTGCTGGCCGATGCCGAAGAGGTACGACCGGCCGACGATGCCGCCGTCGGTCTGCAGGTCGAGAAGCAACAGCGGGGTCACGGTGAGCGCGCCGGTACTGGTGGCGAGCGGCCGCTTCATGGGCGCGGCCACGGCGCGCACGCGGATCGACTTGATCTTCATGGTCACTTCCCCTTGAATGCGGGCTTGCGCTTCTCCATGAAGGCGCGCCGCCCCTCCTCGTAATCGGCGCTGTGCGCGCAGCGCTCGATCGCCGCGCGCATGCGCTCTGGGTCGGCCGCGCCGGCGGACTTCGCGTACTCCTCGAGGATGGTCTTGGAGTTCGCGATACTGAGCGGCGCGTTCTCGACCAGTGTCGCGATCACGCCCTCCACGTAAGCCTCGAGCTCGCCATCCGGCAGCACGCGCTGCACCAGCCCCATCGCCAACGCTTCCGCCGCGGGATAACGCCGGCCGAGGAACATGATCTCCCGCGCCCGCGCGTGGCCCACCGTTTCCAAGAGGCGTTTGTGGCCTTCGACGTTGTAGGCGAGGCCGAGCTTCGCCGCGGGAATGCCGAACTGCGCCGAAGTCCCGCAATAGCGCAGGTCGCAGGCAAGCGCGACCTCCAGGCCGCCGCCCATGCAGAACCCATGGATCATGGCCACCGACGGCTTGCGCGAATCCTGGATCGAATGCAGCACGCGATCGAGCAGCCCGTCGTACTCGCCGACAGCGGCGCGCTGCGCGCGGATCTTCTCGAACTCCGAGATGTCGGCGCCGGCGGCAAAGGCCTCGATGCCCGCGCCGCGGAAGGCGACGCAGCGTACTTCGGCATCCGCATCGTACTTCGCCATGGCCTCGGGAATGCCGCGCCACATGGCGTCGTTGATGGCGTTCTTCTTCGCCGGCTGGTCGAACACGATCCAGCCCACGGCGCCGCGCTTTTCGACCACCAGCCGGCCCGCGCTCATGCCCAGCGCCCGCTTTCCACCTGGTGGAAGAAATCCTCGACGATGCGGTTGAACAGCGCCGGGTCTTCGAGGTTGAGCCCGTGGCCGCTGCGCGGCAGCACCACCAGCCCCATCTTCGGGATGGTGCGCTTCATGAGCAGACCTGGCTCGAGCGTCGCGTCGTCCTCGTCGCCGCAGACGACGAGCGTCGGTGCCGTGATGCCCGTCATTTCCTTTCTCAGGTCGTAAAGCGAGGGCCGGCGCGCCTGGTAGCCGAGCATGGTGTTCGCCGACCCCTGCGCTGAATGCTCACTCAGATACTTTATGTAGAGCGCAAAGCCGCGCGGATCCTTGTCCCGCAGCTGCAGGCGCGTGGCGTTGTGGCCGTAGGTGGCGGCGAATTTCGCCATGCCGTCCTCGAGCATCAGCTTGGCGTTGGCGCGCGCAGAGCGCTGGAACTCCTCGCGCTGATCGGGGTGCGCGCCGTAGCCGCAGCCCGCGACGACCAGGCCGAGAGCGCGCGCGCTGTACTTGATGCCGAAATGCAGCGACGCAAACCCGCCCATGGACAGGCCCACGACGTAGGCGCGCTGGAGCTTCAGCCCGTCCAGCACGGCGAGCACGTCGTCGCGCGCCAGATCCTGCGAGTAGCGCTCCATGCCCTCGGGAACGTCCGAGGGCGGGTAGCCGCGCGCGTTGTACGCGATGCAGCGGTAGCGGCGCGAGAAGTGCGCGAACTGCGGCTCCCAGCTGCGCAGGTCGCCGGCGAATTCGTGCACGAAGACGATCGGTGTCCCACTGCCCGCCTCCTCGTAGTGCAGTTTCACGCCGTCTTTGGTGGTGATGTGGGGCATGTTGGTAGACTTGTCGGACGATGGAACTCAATCTTAAGGGCAAACGCGCGCTGGTGACGGGCGGCTCGAAAGGCATCGGCTGGGCGAGCGCCTGCGCGCTCGCCGACGAGGGCTGCGAGGTGATGATCACGGCGCGCAACCCGCCCGCGGCAAACCGCCACAAGTTCCGCGCCGCCGACCTGTCGCAGCGCGGCGCCGCCGAGGCGCTGGCCGCGTGGGCCGGCGATCTCGACATCCTGGTGAACAACGCCGGCGCCATCCCGGGCGGCGACCTGCTGGGCGTGGACGAGGAAACC
>JAOTWE010000294.1 GCA_029863065.1 Betaproteobacteria bacterium | reverse complement strand
TGCCGGCGAGGATGCTCCTGCGCTGTGCGAGGCCGATGCGCTCCATGACCTCTTCGGCCCGCCGCTGCACGTCCTTCAGTTCGCCGACCCGGTGCCAGAACGAGTAGCGGCAGCCCTTCGACCACAGCACGCCGCAGCGAATGTTCTCGAACACCGTCATGTTGTGGAAGATGTTGGTGACCTGGAAGCTGCGCGACAGACCCTTGCGGTTGATTTCGAAGGGACGCAGGTTGGTGATGTCGTTGCCGTGCAGCAGGATGCGGCCGGCCGACACCTCGTGGCGGCCGGAGATCAGGTTGAAGAGCGTCGATTTCCCGGCGCCGTTCGGGCCGATGATGGCGTGGCGCTCGCCGTCGCGGATCTCGAGCGACACGCCGTGGATGATCTTCGTCGTGCCGAAGCTCTTGTACACTTCCTGCAGCTCGATCGCGCGGGCGCTTGCGCGATGCGTATCGGTCATGCCGCGGCCTTCGCCTGCAGATCGGCCTGGATCGCGCCCCAGCGCTCGCCCACGCGGCGCGACGTGAGGCGCAATGCCCCGAGGCCGACGGCGAGCGCCACGGCGAACGCGAACCACGGTGGTGCGCTACGCGCATCGAACGACAGCCCGAGCGCCGTCAGCACGCTGCTCGCGCCCTGCTCGGAGAGCCGGTACACCATCTCCACCAGCCCGATCAGCCCGGCGAGCGCCACCAGCGCGGCAAGCGCGGCGAGCGCATAGGGGACGGCGAGCTCGCGCCAGCGCCCGGCGCGCAGCACCCGCAACTGCATCAGGATCAGCGAGGCCATGCCGCCGGGCGCGTACACCACCATCAGCACGAAGAACAGGCCGAGGTACAGCAGCCAGGCCTTGGTGAAGCCGGAGAGCGCGACCACGAAGAAGACGAAGACGATGGCGCCGAGGATCGGCCCGAAGAAGAACGGTACACCGCCGATGAAGGTGGCGAGCAGCACGCCGCCGGAGCGGATCGCCGACACGTTCTCGGCGGAGACGATCTCGAAATTGATGCACGACAGCGCGCCCGAGACGCCGGCGAAGAAGGACGAAAGCACCAGCTGCAGGAAGCGCACGTGCTGGGTGTTGTAGCCTACGAACTCGGCGCGCTCGGGATTGTCGCGCACCGCGTTCGCCATGCGCCCGAGCGGCGTCTGCGTCAGCGCGAACATCGCCGCCATGCTGAGGAAGCACCACGCGGCCACCAGGTAATACACCTGGAGCGCCGGACCGAACGTGAGGCCGAAAAACGGCTTGCCCACCACCCGGTTGGTGGAAATGCCGGCCTCGCCGCCGAAGAATCCCGGGAACATCAGCACGCCGGCGAACACCATCTCGCCGATGCCGAGCGAGATGAGCGCGAAGGTGGTGCCTGCGCGCCGCGTGGTGACGTAGCCGAACAGCACGCCGAAGGCGAGCCCCGCCACGCCGCCCACCAGCGGAAGCAGCGGCACCGGAAAGTAGAACGACCCGCTGCCGACCTGGTTGAGCACGTGCACCGTCACGTAGGCGCCCAGGCCCGAGTACACGGCGTGGCCGAAGGACAGCATGCCGCCCTGGCCGAGCAGCATGTTGTAGCTCAGCGCGAAGATGATCAGCGTGCCCATCTGCGTCATCATGGTGAGCGCGAAGCCGCCCTTGAACAGGTGCGGCGCGGCGACGAACAGCAGCGCCGATGCGCTCCACAGGATCCAGCGCCCCAGGTTGAGCGGCGCGTACTTCATCCCTCGCGTGTTCCCATCAGACCCTTGGGCCGGAAGATCAGCAGCAGCACCATCAGCAGGTAGGGCAGCACCGGCGCAGCCTGCGAGATGGAGATGCCGCCGAGCGACCAGTCGAGCGACACCGCAAAGGTCTGCAGGCAGCCGATCAGGAGCGAAGCGATGAACGCGCCCGCGAGCGAGCCCATGCCGCCCACTACCACGATGACGAAGATGATCGGCCCGACCGCGGCCGCCATGCCCGGGTCGGTGACGAAGGCGTTGCCGCCGATTACGCCGGCGAGGCCGGCGAGCGCAGCGCCGCCGCCGAAGACGAGCATGAAGACGCGCGGCACGTTGTGGCCGAGCGCCTCCACGGTCTGCGGGTGCGTGAGCGCCGCCTGGATGACCAGGCCGATGCGCGTGCGCGTGAGGGCCAGCCAGATCGCAACCAGCATCGCCACCGACACCAGCATCATGAAGCCGCGATAGATCGGATACTGCGAATCCATGATCTGAAACAGTGGGCCGTCGAGCTCGGCGGGCACGCGGTACTCGACCGCCGCGCGGCCCCAGATCAGGTGCACCGCTTCTTCCAGCAGGTAGGCGAGGCCGAAAGTGAACAGCAGCTCGGCGACGTGGCCGTGCCGGTGCACCTTTCTCAGGCCAAAGCGCTCCACCAGCATGCCGATCGCGCCGACCAGCAGCGGCGCGATCACCAGCGCCGGCCAGAAGCCGATCTTCGCGCTCACCTGGTAGGCGAAGTAGGCGCCGAGCATGTAGAAACTGGCATGCGCGAAATTAAGCACGCCCATCAGCGAAAAGACGAGCGTGAGCCCCGAGGACAGCATGAACAGCAGCAGGCCGTAGCTAACGCCGTTCAGGGACTGGACGAGGAAGAATTCCATGGTGGAAAAAAAACGGGGAGCTAGCGGGCTCCCCGTTCCATAGCGTGCACGCGCTTACGGCCGCTGCATCTGGCAGGAAGTCGCCTGCGCCGAGGTGTCGGCCTCCAGACGCGCGTCGGTGACCGGGTAGAGTCCGCTGCCCTCCATGTCGATCTTCGCCTCCTTCGGCCCGCCTTTGGCAGCCGCCTTGTGCAACGTGAACACGTACAGCGGCTGGATCAGCTGATGGTCGCTCTTGCGCATCTCGACCTCGCCCAGGTCGCCCTGGTGGCGCATGCCCTCGAGCGCAAGAGCCACCGCCTTGGGGTCGGCCGATTTCGCCTGCTCGATCGCCTTGGCGAACATCTCCCACATGATCTTGCCGCGCAGGAAGTAGAAGTCGGGGTTGCCCTTGGGCGCCTGCGCGCGGTAGGCCGAATCCCACTTCGCCGCCTTGTTGTTGGCGACGTTGGAGTGGTACTCGG
>JAOTWE010000293.1 GCA_029863065.1 Betaproteobacteria bacterium | reverse complement strand
TGAGAAATCGTTGCGTATGGCAGCAGCAGAATCGGGGCGCGCGGCAGGCGGGGGTGCGATGAATCCGACCACCCCGATCACCGCAGTTTGGCTCGGCCGACCGTACCCGCAAGGCGCGACCTGGGACGGGCAGGGGGTCAACTTCGCACTGTATTCCGAGAACGCGGACAAAGTGGAGCTATGCCTGTTCGATGCGCAGGGGCGGCGCGAGGTTCAGCGCATCGTCATGCCGGAGCAGACCGACCTGGTCTGGCACTGCTACCTGCCCGAAGCGCGCCCCGGGATGCTATACGGCTAGCGCGTTTACGGCCCGTATGCTCCGGATCAAGGGCACCGGTTCAACCCCAACAAGCTCGTGCTCGACCCGTATGCAAAGTGGATTGCCGGTGCGCTGCGCTGGAGCGACGCGCTCTACGGCTACCGCATCGGCAGCCCGCGCGAGGATCTGTCGTTCGACCGCCGCGACAGCCAGGCGGGGATGCCGAAGTGCATGGTGGTGGACACTGCATTCACCTGGGACGACGACCGCCGGCCGCGCACGCGCTGGCGCGATACCGTGATCTACGAGCTGCACGTGAAGGGGTTTACCGTCCGCCACCCAGAAGTGCCGCCGGCGCTGCGCGGGACCTACGCCGCGCTTGGCACCGCCCCGGTGGTCGAGTACCTCAAGCGGCTGGGCGTGACCGCGGTCGAGCTAATGCCCTGCCATCATTTTGTTGACGACCGGTACCTGGTCGAGCAGGGGTTGCGCAATTATTGGGGCTACAACACCATCGGCTTCCTCGCACCGGACGCGCGGTACTCGGCCGCCGGGCACCTTGCCGAATTCAAGACCATGGTGAAGGCGCTGCACGGGGCCGGCATCGAAGTGATCCTTGATGTTGTCTACAACCACACCGCGGAGGGCAACCAGCTCGGGCCTACGCTGTCTTTCCGAGGCATCGACAACAAGGCGTACTACCGCCTGATGCCGGACCAGCCGCGCTACTACAAGGACTACACCGGCTGCGGCAATACGCTCGACGGCCAGCACCCGCGCGTGCTGCAGCTCATCATGGATAGCCTGCGCTACTGGGTGCTCGAGATGCACGTCGACGGCTTCCGCTTCGACCTCGCTTCGGCGCTCGCGCGCGAGCTCCACGAGGTCGACCGTCTCGGCGCGTTCTTCGACATCATCCACCAGGACCCGGTGCTCTCGCAGGTGAAGCTGATCGCCGAGCCGTGGGACCTGGGCGAGGGCGGCTACCAGGTGGGCAACTTCCCGGTCCGCTGGGCGGAGTGGAACGGGCGCTACCGCGACTCGGTGCGCAAGTACTGGAAGGGCGACGGCGACATCATCGGCGACCTCGCCTACCGCCTGACCGGCTCAAGCGACCTCTACGCGCACAACGGGCGTCGCCCGTCGTCGAGCATCAACTTCGTCACTTGCCACGACGGGTTCACGCTCGCCGACCTCGTCAGCTACAACGACAAGCACAACGAGGCCAACCTCGAGGAAAATCGCGACGGCTCCAACGACAATCTGTCGTGGAATTGCGGCGCCGAAGGTCCGACGGACGACGCGGGTATCAACGCGCTGCGCGCGCGGCAGCGGCGCAATTTCCTCGCCACGCTGTTTCTCTCGCAGGGCGTGCCGATGCTCACCGCGGGCGACGAGCGCGGGCGCACCCAGCACGGCAACAACAATGCCTACTGCCAGGACAGCGAGATCTCGTGGATGGACTGGAAGGCCGGGCCTGCGGACGAAGCGCTCCTCGACTTCGTGCGGCGGCTCGCGTCGTTCCGCAAGCGCCACCCGGTATTCCGGCGCCGGCGCTTCTTCCAGGGGCGCATCGTGCCGGGGCGCAATGCCAAGGACCTGGTGTGGCTCGACCCCGACGGGAAGGAAATGAGCGAAGAGCACTGGCAGACCGGGCACGCGCGCTGCCTCGGCATGTACCTCTCGGGGCACGCCATCGACGAGCCCGACGAGCGCGGGGGCCGCGTGACGGATGACGACTTCCTGCTCCTCATGAACGCGCACCACGAGGAGATCGGCTTCGTGCTGCCGTCGTTCGAGGCGAACAAGCGCTGGGGCGTCGTGTTCGACACCGCGCAGGCGGAAAGCGGCGAGCAGCGCTTTTTCCGGCCGGGTGAAAACTTTCCGCTGGCTGCTCGCTCGCTCGCGCTGCTGATCCAGCTCGCCGAGGGCGCATGAAGCGCGTGCACCGCATGCCGTTCGGCGCCGAGTGCACGAACGGCGGTGTGCGGTTCCGGCTGTGGGCGCCGTCGGCTCGCTCGGTCGACCTGGTTCTCGACGGCCGGCCGGCGCTCGCGATGACTCGGTCGGCCGAAGGCTGGTTCGACCGGGTCGAAAAAGAAGCGGCACCCGGCACCCAATACCGCTTCCGAATTGACGGCGGCCAGCTCGTGCCCGACCCAGCGTCGCGCTCGAATCCGCAGGATGTGCATGGCCCCTCCGAAGTGATCGATCCCGCGGTCTACTCATGGCGGGACGGCGCCTGGCACGGCCGGCCCTGGCACGAGGCCGTGCTGTATGAAATGCATGTGGGCGCGTTCACGGCGGAGGGTAATTTCCGCGCGGCGGCTGCGCGCCTGCCGTACCTGCGCGACCTCGGGGTAACCGCCGTGGAGCTGATGCCGCTCGCGGACTTTCCGGGTGCGCGCAACTGGGGCTACGACGGCGTGCTGCCGTTCGCGCCCGACAGCCGCTATGGCCGCCCGGACGACCTGAAGGCGCTGGTCGACACGGCCCACCAAATCGGGCTGATGGTGTTCCTCGATGTCGTCTACAACCACTTCGGCCCCGACGGCAACTATCTGCATGTCTACGCGCGCGATTTCTTCACCGATCGCCATCACACGCCCTGGGGCGCTGCCATCAACTTCGACGACGCGCAAAGCCGCACGGTGCGCGAGTTCTTCATCCACAACGCGCTCTACTGGATCGAGGAATTCCACTTCGACGGCCTGCGGCTCGACGCCGTGCACGCGATCCGCGACGACTCCGATCCCGACATTCTCGTCGAGCTCGCGCAGGCGGTGCGTAGCGGGCCGGCGCGCGATCGTCACGTGCACCTC
>JAOTWE010000292.1 GCA_029863065.1 Betaproteobacteria bacterium | reverse complement strand
TCGCGCGATTGTAAACGCCTCGATCTCGCGGATGACGAGGTCGGTTCGCTCGCGCGCAATCCAGTGCGAGGCCTCGGGCACGCGCACCAGCTTCAGATCCGGCACGACCTCGTCCAGCCCGTCGAGGCACCCCGGCAGAAGCGCCATGTCGCGCTCGCCCCAGACGACGAGCGTCGGCACGCGCACGATGAAGTCTTCGGGCTTCAAATGCAGCTTCCTCGCCCCCGGGTCCTCGGCCGACGACGGATACATGGGCGAGGCCCGGTAGTAGTTGAGCCCGCCGGTCAGCGCACCGGGCTGCGACCAGGCCTCGATCAGCGCCCCGCGCGCGGCGTCGTTCAGATCGGTGAACCACGCCAGAAGGCGTGCATGCCCGTTTTCCGAGAGCACGCGCTCTGCCTTCGGATGCCGAAAGAGCAGCATGTACTCGCTCGCCTTCTGCTGCGCGGGGTTGTTGCAGAGCTCGCGCCAGAAGATGTACGGGTGGGGCGAATTCAGCATCACCAGCTTCGACAGGCGCTCGGGACGCGCGATGGCCACGCCCCAGGCCACCGCCCCGCCCCAGTCGTGCGCCACCAGCACGAATTTCTCCTTCGTGTAGCGCGCGGCGAGCGCGAACACGTCGGCGACGAGGTGCTTCGCCCGGTAGGCCTCGACCGCCGCGGGCTTTTCCGAGACGTTGTAGCCGCGCAGGTCGGGCGCCGCGGCGCACCAGCCGCGTGCGCCGAAGTGCTCGAGCATCGGCCGCCACATCGCCCAGTACTCGGGAAAGCCATGCAGGAAGAGCATCAGCGGCCCGTCACCCGCACGCGCGACGTGCAGGCAGATGCCGTTCGCCTCGACCGTCTCGTGGACGAGGCTCACGAGAAGCGCGAGAAGTCGGGCCTGCGCTTCTCCATGAACGCGCTCAGGGCCTCCTTCGCCTCGGGCGAGCGCAGCCGCTCGCCGAACAGGCCCAGCTCCTCCTGCATCCGGTCGCGCACGGCCTGCGCAAGACCGCGCTTCATGAGTTCCTTCGTCATTCTCACGGAGGCCGGCGGCAGCGCCGCGAGCGCGAGCGCCGCCTCGCGCGCGCGTGAAAGCAGCTCCGCCTCCGGCACGATCTCAGTGACGATGCCCGCGGCGAGCGCTCTTTCCGCGGTGAACGGCCGCCCGAGCAGCAGCAGTTCGGCCGCGCGCTGGTACCCGGCGATCATCGGCAGGAGCAGGCTGGAAGCGGCCTCGGGCACGAGTCCGAGCGGCACGAAGGGCAGTTGGAAGCGGGCGTTCGGCGCCGCGTAGATGAGATCGAAGTGCAACAGCATGGTCGTACCGACGCCGACCGCCGGCCCGCCGACGGCGGCGACGATGGGCTTTTTCGCCGCGGCGATGGCGCACAGGAATCCCGAAGCCGGCGAATCGGCGGGCCCGCGCGGCAGCTCGAGAAAGTCCTTCACGTCGTTGCCCGAGGTGAAGCAGCCAGTCTGCCCGTGGATCAGCACCGCGCGCACCTGCGCGTCGGCGTCGGCGCCTTCGAGTGCTTGGGCAAGCGCCGCATACATGTCAGGGCTGAGCGCGTTCTTCTTGTCCGGACGGTTGAGCTCGATACGCGTCACGCGCTCCCGCGTTTCGACGATGACGTGTGCGCTCACGCCTATTCCTTCACGATAACGCGGTTGCGGCCGGCATGCTTGGCGTCGTACAGCGCGGCGTCCGCGCGGCTGAGCAGTTGCGTGACCGATTCACCCGGCCGCAAGCCGGCGACGCCCGCGGAGACCGTCACACGCAGGCCAGGCGCGAACTCATTCCAGTCTCGCGCCGCGAAGGACGCGCGGACCCGCTCGACGGCCGCCACCGCCGCAGCCGGCGCCGTGGCGCCGAAGACGAACATGAACTCCTCGCTGCCGTAGCGCCCGAACGCGTCGCTGTCGCGCATCGCACCGTGCGCCGTCTTGGCGAAGGCCCGCAGCACGTCGTCACCCACCGCATGTCCGTAATTGTCGTTGATCTCCTTGAAGTGATCGAGGTCGAGCAGCGCGACGCTGAATGCCTCGCCGCCGCGCTCCGCGCGGTTGCGCTCCTGCTCGAGCCGCGCGATCAGCGAGCGGCGGTTGAGCGACAGAGTGAGCTCGTCGTGGGTCGCAAGGTGTCGCATCTGCTCCAGCGACTCCGCGAGCTGGCTACGGCCCTTGGCCAGGCGCTGGCGCAGGTCGTTGGACTGCACGCTGAGCAGCACGCAGCGCCCCAGGACCAGCGAGAAGTTCAGCCACACCAGCGTGAGCTCATAGGACGTGGCGACCGGGATTGCGAGGCGGCCGCCCACCGCATAGACGAGCCCGCCGAGCACGATCGCCCCGAACGTCCACACCAGCATTGACTGCCGCGGCGTCATCCAGATCATGCCGAACGCGAACACCGTGAACAGATTGGCAAGGAAAGGAAACGCGATCTGCGGCGCCATCGCCACCACCGCGCATTGGAGCGCAACGGCCATTACGACCTGCGGGGCGGTGATGCTGGGATCGCGAAAGCGCAGGTTGACGCCGGTGGCCGTCAGCGCCCAGATCGCCCCGCAGATTCCCGCCGCGGCCGCGCCGTAGCCGAGCGCCACCGTCCAGGGTAAGGTGCTCCCCGCCGCGAACAACGCCAGAAACAGCGTATCGACGGCGTAGCTCGCGGCGATGGCCGCGTTCCAGCGCAGGCGTTCGCGCTGATCGCGCCCGCGCGTCTGCACAGCGCGCACCGCCTTTTCCAGTTTCTCCTCGCTGATCTGCACGCCGCGTCTTCAGCCCGGCAGCCGGTAGTCCTTGAACTTCTCGCGCAGCGTGAGCTTGGAGAGCTTGCCGGTCGCGGTGTGCGGCAGCTCCTCGACGAACACCACGTCGTCGGGCATCCAGAACTTGGCGATCTTGCCCTCGTAGAACTTGAGCAGGTCCTCCTTCGTCACTTGCTGCCCGGGCTTCTTCACCGCGACGACGATCGGCCGCTCGTCCCACTTGGGATGGCGGACGCCGATCACGGCCGCTTCCTGCACCGCGGGGTGCGCCACGGCGATGTTTTCCAGGTCGATGGAGCTGATCCACTCGCCGCCCGACTTGATGACGTCC
>JAOTWE010000291.1 GCA_029863065.1 Betaproteobacteria bacterium | reverse complement strand
CGGGGTCACCGAGAACGCGTCGTCGATCTCGGTCGTGGTGGCATCGTCGATGCTGAACGCTGCCGCCGCCGCTAGCGGAAGATCCTCGGGCCCCGCCGTTGCAGACACGGGGCCGAATTCCACGCCGCGGGGAAAGTACTCGAACAGGAAGCGGCGAAAGTGATAGTCGCGCGGCGAGGGAAGTGCGCCGCACCGTGCAAGGAGGTGCGCCGGTGTCATTCGCAGTTGCACACACGCCTCGTCCAGCGCCTTCCACTCCAGGCTCATCTTGTCTGGCGCGTAGAGCAGCCCATCGAGGATCGGCCCGAAAGCTTCGGGCAGCTTATGCGCGCAGAGCGCGGCCACGTAGCGCGCTTTGACCTCCGCTTGGCGGCGTTTTCGCTCGACGCCGGCAAGCGCGGCCTTGAGCGCATCCTCCGGGGCTGCCTTGTAGCGCCCCCGCCCCTTCTTGTAGAAGTACATCGGCGCCCCATGCAAACGCATCAGCACCGCCGCCGCCTCGACCGGGTCGGGCGCATGGCCGTAATACTCGCGCGCCAGATTGTCGTAGGAAAATTCCGCCCCGCCGCAGCACTGCCAGAGAAAATCGATGTCGATCTCGGCGGCGAGCTGCTGCGCCTCGGCCAGAAAGCTCCCGAGCGGCGGCGCCTCGAAGCGCACCAGCACCTGCGCCGCTTTCACCTTCGAGCGCTTGCCATGCGGGGCCTCGACCTGCATCGAGGCCGGCTGCTCGGTGAGCACAGCACCGACCTTGAACTCGCCTTCTTCCTCATAGAAAACGTTGGGCATGGACTGGGTATTGCCGGCGCGCCGGAGGCGCTCGGCCGTCACTGCGCCAGGTCGGCTTCCCCGCAATGGCGGAGAATCGCCGCGCGAACGGTATCGCGCAATTTTATCGTCGCTTCCCAGTCTGAGCCAGCGGCTCGCACTGCATCGCCGACCGTAATGCTGATCGCCCCAGGCCGCGGCAGGCGGTCGTCGCCGCGCAGCACCGCGCGCGCGCCGTGGATCCCCACCGGATAGACCGGCATGCCGGTGCGCGCGGCCACCCAAAACGCGCCGGTGCGGAACGGCTTCAGGCCTGATTGGCGCTCGAACGTCCCCTCGGGAAAGAAGATCACCGCCCCGCCCGCGGCGAGCGCAGCGTCGAACTGCGCCACGTCCTCTGCACCGCGGCGCGGGTCGATGCGATCGACGAACGCCGCGCCGATGCCAGTCAGGAACCAGCGCGGGAACCAGTGCGTCACGAACTCCCGCTTGGCGGCGAACATGTGCGGTAGCGTGCGCGGCAGCGCCGCGCAGAGCGCGATGCCATCGAGATAGCTCGTATGGTTGACCGCGAGTATGCACGCACCGGCCGGTAGCTTCTCCAACCCCTCGGCGCGCACCGGCAGGCGGGCGAGCGCGAAGAACAGGCGCGCCATGAAACGGATGAACGGCCGCGCCAGGCCCGGGCGCTGCATCACGGCAACCGTCGCCCAGGTGAACGGCATCAGCAGCCCGAACCAGGCGAGCATGTAGAACCCGCGCAGGGCGCTCAGGCCAGCGCTCACCCCGCGCTTGAGCTCCGGCCACGCCGCGCGCCAGGTCAGGCGCGCGAGTTGCCACCATACCGGAGCCGGGCGGGTGCCGGCACCGCGGTGCTCGTAGAATTCGCGGCTCGCCGCGCGGCGGATCTTCCCGCTTGAAGTCTTCAGAACCGTGTGCGGCGGCGCCAGCACCACTTCGTCGGCGGGCATGCCCACGACGCTCAACGCCGCGTCGTTGATTTCTTTCTCAAGCGCCGCGCGCCGCGCCGCGTCGGTCTCGCGCGTTTCTGCCAGCACGATAATGCGCTCCGTGCCCCTGCCGGGCTCGGCGCTACCGAACACCGCGACACAGCCTTTACGCACGCCCGGGATGTTGCCTACGGCCTGTTCAAGGTCATAGGGATAGATGTTGCGCCCGCCGCGGATAATGACATCCTTCACGCGCCCGGTGAGATAGATCTCGCCGCCGACCAGGTAGGCGTAATCGCCGGTGTCGAGCCAGTTGCCCACGAACAGGTTCCTGGTCTCCTCCGGGTTGCGATAGTAGCCGCGGGTCGCCGACGGACCTTTGAAGTGCAACTTCCCCTCCTGGCGGTCGCCCACCTCGCGGCCCGCAGCGTCCACGACGCGCACCTCGTGGCCCTCGAGCGGCATGCCGCACCCGACGAAGCGCAGGACGTTGGAGTCGCCCGCACCTGCCGGCTCGGCCCGGCCACCGCGAGTGAACGGCTCGCGCTTCACGCGATCGATGACCGGCACCCGCCCCAACGGGGGAAAAGCGAGGCCGACTGTGCTCTCAGCCAGCCCGAACACCGGCGCGATCGCTTCGGGCTTGAGCCCGTAGCGCGCGAATCGGTCGCGAAACGACGCAAGCGTGTCGGGACTCACCGGCTCGGCACCGTTGAAGGCAAGCCTCCAGGAAGAAAGGTCCAGCCCCTCGAGGTTGCGGTCGTCGATCTTGCGCACCGCCAGCTCATAGGCAAAGTTCGGCGCCGCCGACAGCGTGCCCCGGTGCCGGTGGATCGCCCACAACCAGCGCTGCGGGCGCGACAGGAACGCAAGCGGGGACATCACGACCGCGGGGAAGCCGAAATAAAGGCTGCCCATCCAGGCGCCGATGAGCCCCATGTCGTGGTAGAGCGGCAGCCAGCTCACGAACACGTCCTGCGGCGTCACTTGCACCGTGCGCCCCATGGCGCGGATGTTCGCGAGCAGATTAGCGTGGCTCAGGGCAACGCCCTTGGGGTTGCCGGTGGACCCGGAGGTGTACTGCAGGAAGGCGATGTCGTCGGCCACCGCACGCGGGCGCAGCTTGAATTCGCGCACCCGGGCGAAGTCGCCGGGGGTGAGTACCGCGCGCAGCGTATTCACCCGCGAGCGCAGCAGCAGCGCGACCGGCTTCGCCTCGGGCACGGTGATCAGCATGACCACCTGCGCATTGTCGAGGATCCGCGCGTGGCGCTGCATGTGGTCCTCGAGCTGCGAGAGCCGCAGCGGCGGATAGATCGGCACCGGGACGCCCCCTGCCAGCAGAATCCCGAGGAAGCTGAAAAAATAG
>JAOTWE010000290.1 GCA_029863065.1 Betaproteobacteria bacterium | reverse complement strand
CACTTGCAGAAGCACCGCGTCGGCGTCGCAGTCCAGGCGCAGCTCCTTCACCTTTTGCACGTGACCGGATTCCTCGCCCTTGTGCCACAGCTTACCGCGCGAGCGCGACCAGTAGACCGCTTCCATGCGTTCCGCGGTTTCCTTCAGGGCCTCGCGATTCATCCAGGCAACCATGAGGATTCTTCCCGAGCCGGCGTCCTGGGCGACGGCCGTGATCAAGCCCTCCTTGTTCCACGGCACCTCGTCGAGCCAGCTCATAGCCGCACCTCGATGCCGCGCGAGCGCATGTGCTCCTTCGCCCGGCGCACGGTGAAGTCGCCGAAATGGAACACGCTCGCCGCCAGCACCGCGTCGGCCCGCCCCTCGAGCACACCCGCCGCAAGGTGCTCGAGCGTGCCGACGCCGCCCGAGGCGATCAGCGGCACGCCCACGGCCTCGGATACCGCGCGCGTCAGCGCCAGGTCGAAGCCGTTGCGCGTGCCGTCCCGGTCCATGCTGGTGAGCAGGATCTCGCCGGCGCCCGCGGCCTGCATGCGCCGCGCCCAGTCCACCGCGTCCAGCCCGGTGGGCTTGCGCCCGCCGTGCGTGTACACCTCCCAGCCGCCGCCCGCCTTCTGCTTGGCGTCGATGGCGACGACGATGCACTGATTGCCGACTTTGCCGGAGGCCTCCTCGACGAGCATCGGATTCTGTACCGCCGCAGTATTGATGGACACCTTGTCGGCGCCTGCGTTCAGCAGACGCCGCACGTCCTCGACCTTGCGCACGCCGCCACCGACGGTGAGCGGGATGAATACCTGCGCCGCCACCGCCTCGATGACGTGCAGCAGGATGTCGCGCTCGTCGGAGCTCGCAGTGATGTCGAGGAAGGTGAGCTCGTCGGCGCCCTCGGCGTCGTAGCGCGCGGCGATTTCAACCGGGTCACCGGCGTCGCGCAGCTCGACGAAGTTGACCCCCTTGACGACGCGGCCGGCCGTCACGTCGAGGCAGGGAATGACGCGCTTGGCGAGGCCCATGGGGCGATCTACTTTCCGAGTGCCTTGTCGGCGGCCGCCTGCGCCTTCTTGAAATCGATCTTGCCCTCGTACAGCGCGCGCCCGGTGATCGTGCCAATCACGCCTTCGGGTACCAGCGTTTCGCAGATCGTCTGCACGTCCTTCAGGCTGTTCAGCCCGCCCGAGGCGATGAGCGGCACCTTGATGGCCTGCGCCAGCTTCAGCGTCGCCTCGACGTTGACGCCACTCATCATGCCGTCGCGGCCGATGTCGGTGTATACCAGTGCCTCGATGCCGTAGCCCTCGAATTTCTTCGCCAAGTCGATCACGTCGTGGCCGGTCATCTTCGACCAACCCTCGACCGCGACCTTGCCGTCCTTGGCGTCCAGCCCGGCAATGATGCGCCCCGGGAACGCGTAGCTCGCGTCCGACAGGAACCCGGGGTTCTTCACCGCGGCGGTGCCGATGACCACAAACGCGACCCCGGCGTCGATGTAGCTCTCGATGGTATCGAGGTCGCGGATGCCGCCGCCCAGCTGGATCGGCATGGCCTCGCCCACCGTGCTTATCATGTCGCGGATCACCTTTTCGTTCTTGGGACGGCCGGCGACCGCGCCGTTCAAGTCGACGATGTGCAGGCGGCGTGCGCCCTGCGCCGCCCAGTGCTTGGCCATGGCGACCGGGTCTTCGCTGAAAATGGTGGCCGTCGTCATGTCGCCCTGCTGCAGGCGCACGCAACGGCCGTCTTTCAAGTCAATCGCCGGGATGATCAGCACTCGGTGCTGCCAGAAAACCTAGAGGGCTAGGGTCGCCATTGAACGAAGTTGGAGAGCAAGCGGAGCCCGGCGGCCTGGCTTTTTTCCGGGTGGAACTGCACGGCAAAGATGTTATCGCGTGCCACGGCGCAGGTAAAGGACACGCCGTAGGCACAGGTCGCCGCCGCCAGATCGCGCTCCGCGGGCTCGGGGAAGTAGCTGTGCACGAAATAGAAGCGCTCGCCGCTGGGAATGCCCGCCCACAGCGCATGCGCGCGCGCCTGGCGCACCTCGTTCCACCCCATGTGCGGCACCTTGAGCCCGGCCATGAGGGCCGCGGGAAAGCGCGGCACGGCGCCGGCGAGCAGGCCCAGGCCGGGCGTGTCCCCCTCCTCGCCGCGCTCGAACAGCATCTGCATGCCGACACAGATGCCCAGGAAAGGCTTGCCGCGCGCGGCCTCGATCACCGCCTCGCGCGCGCCGCTGGCGGCAAGCTGGCGCATGCAGTCGGGCAACGCACCCTGTCCCGGGACCACGATGCGCTCGCCCGCGCGGATTACCGCGGGATCGGCGGTCACGGCGACGCGTGCGCGCGGCGCCACGCGCTCGAGCGCTTTCGACACCGAGCGGATGTTGCCCATGCCGTAGTCGACTACGACAATGCTCAACTAGAGCGAACCCTTGGTGGACGGAATGGCGCCGGCGGCACGCGCGTCCGCCTCGGCCGCCATGCGCAGGGCGCGCGCGAACGCCTTGAACATGGTCTCGCACTGGTGGTGCGCGTTGTCGCCGCGCAGATTGTCGATGTGCAGCGTCACCTGCGCGTGATTGGCGAAGCCCTGGAAGAACTCGTGCACCAGGTCGACGTCGAACTCGCCGATCAGCGCGCGCGTGAACTTGACGTGATACTCCAGGCCCGGCCGGCCCGAAAAATCGACCACCGCGCGCGACAGCGCCTCGTCGAGCGGCACATAGGCATGGCCGTAGCGGCGGATGCCGGCCTTGTCGCCGATCGCCTTGTGGAACGCCTGGCCGAGGGTGATGCCGATGTCCTCCACCGTGTGGTGCGCGTCGATGTGCAGATCGCCCTGCGCCTCGATGTCGAGATCCAGCATGCCGTGGCGCGCCACCTGGTCGAGCATGTGCTCGAGAAACGGCAGCCCGGTGGCGAGCTTCGCCACGCCACGGCCGTCCAGGTTGAGCTTCACCCGGATCTGGGTTTCCTTGGTCTTGCGGGTGATTTCGGCGGCGCGGCTCACAGCGCTTCTCGCATGGCGGTGAGCAGTATACGGTTTTCGTCGGGCGTGCCGACGGTGATGCGCAGGCAATTCTTGAGGCCG
>JAOTWE010000057.1 GCA_029863065.1 Betaproteobacteria bacterium | reverse complement strand
AGCGACTTGGTCATGATGTGCAGTCCCGCCTTCGACATGGCCGAGGGCACGACGTAGGGCGAGCCGGTCCACACCCAGGTGACGAGGATCGAGACCACCGAACCCTTGTGCCCGCCTTCGATCCAGCGCTTGCCGACCGCGTGCGTGACGTAGAAGCTGCCGTGGAAGACCGTGTTGGCGATGGCGTTGAAGCCGTTCGGCGTCAGGTCCTTGGTCGGGCTGATGAAATTGCCAGCCGCGTTGTTCACCAGGCCCGTGAGCGGGCCCGATTGGTCCCAGATGTGCTGGATCATCGCGTCGACCGCCGCGTAGTCGCGAATGTCCACGGCGTGCGCGCGAACGCTGCCGCCGTGCTTCGCCGTGAGCTCCTTCGCAGTCTGCTCGAGCACGCCGGCGCGACGACCCGCGATCCACAGGCCGGCGCCGAGCGCCAGGTACTGGGCGGCGATCTCCCTGCCGAGGCCGGTGCCACCGCCCGTGATGAGAATATTCTTGCCTTGAAGGAGCTCGTCCCGGAACATGAACTTCTCCCTAGGGAAGGCGCATATTCTACGGGCTGCCGCGTCTAGAGAACGGCCGCGGAAGAAAGCCGCCGGACGCTCGCCTTCTGCATCGCCTTCCAGGCGGCCGGGAGAGAGCCATCCGTGTCGATCGCGCGGCAGGCATCCTCGATCACCGCGGCTTGCAGTCCGAATCGACGCGCATCGAGCGCGGTCCACGCAACGCAGAAGTCGGTGGCGAGCCCGACGCAGAACACCCGTTTCACCCCGCGCGACTCGAGATAACCGTCGAGGCCGGTCTTGGTCCGCCGATCGGCTTCGAGGAAAGCGGAATAGCTGTCCACCCTGCGGTGGTGACCTTTGCGGATTACAACTTGCGCGTGCGGGATGTCCAGGCCGGCGGCGAACGCCGCGCCGGCCGAGCCTTGCACGCAGTGATCGGGCCACAGGACCTGTTCGCCATACGCGAGCCGTATCTTCTGGAACGGCCGTTTCCCGCGATGGCTCGAGGCGAACGACGCATGGCCCGCGGGATGCCAGTCCTGGGTGAGCACGACCACGGCGAACTGCGCGGCGATGCGGTTGACGAGCGGCACGATCTCGTCGCCGCGCTCGACGGCAAGCGCACCGCCCGGCAGGAAGTCGTTCTGCACGTCCACGACGACGAGCGCGTCGCTGGCGCGCTGCATGTCAGACCGTGAGGACCAGCTTGCCGATGTGCGCGTTCGTTTCCATCAGCCGGTGCGCCTCGGCGGCTTGCGCGAGTGCGAAGGTCTTGTAGATCACCGGCTTGATCTTCCCGGACTCGATCAGGGGCCAGATGCGCTCGCGCAGGCGCGCGGCGATCGCGCCCTTGAAGGCCACCGGCCGCGGGCGCAGCGTCGAACCCGTGAGCGTGAGGCGCCGGCGCATCAGCTCGTTCACGTCGAGCTCGGTTTTCGGGCCGCGCAGGAAGGCGATGAAGACGAGCCGGCCCTCGTCGGCCAGGGCCTTCAGCTCGAGCGGCACGAAATCCCCCGCCGCCATGTCGAGGATCACATCCACCCCCTTGCCGCCGGTTGCCGCCTTGACGCCGGCGGCGAAGTCTTGCGTCTTGTAGTTGAAGGCCTGCGCGGCGCCGAGCTTGACGCAGGCGGCGCATTTCTCGTCCGAGCCCGCAGTAGCGAAGACACGGTTGCCGGTCGCCGCCGCCATCTGGATCGCGGTCACGCCGATGCCCGAGGTGCCGCCCTGCACGAGGAGAGATTCTCCGGACGCCAGCCGGCCGCGATCGTAGACGTTGGACCATACCGTGAAGAACGTCTCCGGGAGCGACGCCGCCTCGGTCATCGACAGGCCCTTGGGTACCGGCAGCGCCTGAACTTCGGGGGTGACGCAATACTCGGCGTAGCCGCCGCCGTGCGTGAGCGCGCACACCTTGTCGCCAGGCTTCCACATCGTCACCGCGGCGCCGCAGGCCGCGACCTCGCCGGCGATCTCGAGTCCGGGCAGGTCGGACGCGTCGGGCGGCACCGCATAGAGCCCCAGGCGCTGCAGCACGTCGGGGCGGTTCACGCCCGCGGCCGCGACCTTGACGAGAATCTCGTGCGGCCTGGGCTCGGGACGCGGACGCTCGCCGGGGCGCAATACCTCCGGCCCGCCGGGCTTTTCGATCTGGATGACGCGCATGAAGGCATGCATCTTAACGCAAGAGCGCTGCTGCACTATGATTTCGCTCTCCCCATGACGCGCGCGCTCGCCCTGCTGGCCCTGCTTATCTTCGCGCCCGCGCAGGCGCAGGCGCAGGCGCAGGCGAGCGCGCCGCTGCCCGATACCCAAGGACGCGTGTCGCTCGGCAGTCACGTCGAGACGCTCGAAGATCCCGAGGGCAAGCTCGAGCTCGAGGACGTGCGCCACCCGCCGCACGCCGGGCGCTTCGCGCCGGCGAACGCCGACCCGCCCAATTTCGGCTACACACGCTCGGCCCGGTGGCTGCGCTTCCAGCTGCCCGGCGGCGCGCCCCCGGGCGAGGAATTGCTGCTCGAGATCGCGTTTCCGAGCATCGACCGCATCGAGTTCTACGTGCCCGAAGCCCAGCCCGGCGGCGAGTCACGCTACTGGGGGCACATCGCCGGCGACACCTTCCCCTGGGACGCGCGCGAGGTGCGCCATCGCAACCACGTGTTCCGTTTCCCGGCGCCGACGGCCTCAGGCGCGCACACCTACTATATGCGCGCCATGTCGCTCGGCGTGCTGACGATGCCCATGACCCTGTGGCGGCCGGCCGCCTTCGCCGAGCACGACCGCAGCGCGCAATTGTTCCTCGGGCTGTTCTACGGGCTGGCGCTGGCGCTGGTGTTGTACAACCTGATGCTGCTGTTTGCGGTGCAGGACCGTGTCTACCTGTATTACGTTATGTACGCCGCTGCGTTCTGCATCTATCTCCTCAGCTTCGACGGCCTGGGCTTTCAGTACCTGTGGCCGAAGAGCGTATGGGCCGCAAACCACGTACTGGCGCTCGCACTGTCGCTCACTCTGATGCTGGGCGCGCAGTTCTCGCGCACCTTCCTCGACACGCGGCGCATCGCGCCGCGCGCCGACATTTGCATGCGCGTTATCGTCGGTTGCGGGGCGCTGCTCGCGGTGTTCTCGGCGACCGGCTGGGTGCTCGACTACGGCGGCGTGCTGCGCGTCATTTCGCTGCTCGGTTTCGCGGGTGCGGCGGTGGCCACCTACGCCGCGGTGCGCGCCCTGATGCTCGGCTACCGGCCGGCACGCTACTTCCTGCTTGCCTGGGCCGCGCTGCTCGTCTTCATCGCGTTCGGCGCGCTGCGCAATTTCACGCTGGTGCCGACCAACTTCCTGACCATCTATGGCCTGCACATCGGCTTCGCCCTCGACGTGCTGTTGCTCTCGTTCGCGCTGGGCGACCGCATCAATTTGCTGCGCCGTGAGCGCGCGACGGCCGAAGCCGAGGCCCTTGCCGCGCAGCGCCTGCTGCTCGAGGCGACGCGCGAAAGCGAGCGCGAGCTCGAGCAGAGAATCGCCGAGCGAACCGCCGAGCTGAACGGCGTCAACGAGCGCCTGCGTGCCGAGGCGAGGGAGCGCGAGGGCCTCATGGCGCAGCTCAGGGAACAGGAGCAGCACCTGCGCTTCATGGCGCAGCACGATGCGCTCACCGGGCTGCCGAACCGCCTGTCGATGCAGCAGCGCCTGGCGCTTGCCATGGAGCTCGCCAAGAGGAACCGCAAGAAGCTGGCGGTGATGCTCGTCGACCTCGACGATTTCAAGTTCATCAACGACACGCGCGGTCACCCCGCGGGCGACCAGGCACTGGTGCAGCTCGCCGCGCGCCTGCGCACCAGCGTGCGCGGCTCGGACACCGTGGCGCGCTACGGCGGCGACGAGTTCGTGCTGCTTGCCGGCGAGCTCGACCGCGGCGAGGATGCGGCCATGATCGCGGAGAAGGTGGCCGACATGATCCAGGTGCCGCTCGCCATCGAGGGCGGGCCGGCGCAGGTGTCGTGCTCGATCGGCATCAGCGTGTTCCCGGACGACGCGGAAACGGGCGAGGCGCTGATCGCGTTCGCCGACAAGGCGATGTACGCGTCGAAATCCGAGAAGGACAGGCGCTACGCCTATTACGGCGCGCGCTGAGCCCTAGAAGCCGGATTTCGACTGGAACGAGAACTGGAACGCCTTGACGCCCGGCTGGCGCTCGAGGGGAAATGCGAAATCGACGTGCAGCGTAGCGCCGGTGGCGGAGCGCGCGCTGAGCAGGCGCAGGCCGAAGCCGACGTCGGCCGACCAGTGCTCGCTCGATGCGGACTCGTACGGCCCGCCCCAGGCCCGGCCGATGTCGTAGAAAATTGCGCCACCGACGCGGATCAGCCGGAAGGGGTACCAGTCCGAATAGAAGCGCCGCTCGGCGGTGAACAGCACGCGGCGCTCGCCTAGCTGGTAATTGGTGGGGTAGCCGCGCAGGCCGGTGGCGGCACCCAGGGACAGGTACTGCGTGGCGTCCGAATAATTCGTGGCTTCGGCGGCGAGGGCCATGTAGACCACCGTGCGGCTGCCGCGCCGCTGATAGTAGCGCGCCGAGGCGCCCTGGACCTCGCGGTCGCCGCGGCCGTCGACGTACTCGCCGGAGACCGACGCCGAGCCGAGCAGCACGCCGTCGCCGGCAATGCGCACGCCCTTGCTCAGGCTGGCGGTGTACTGCGAGACCGCCTGCGTCGAGCCGAGCCCCTTGGCCGCGCGGCCAAACTCCAGCGAGGATTGCCAGCCGAGCGCCAGGTACTCGGGGCGTGTGATCTGGTCGAGGTTTTGCACTTCGCGGAAATCGTCCTGCACCGCCTGATAGCGCAGGAAGGGCGTGACCAGGGTGTGGTCGGCGGGCAATTGTGCCGGGGCGACGAGGCCGGGTTCGGCGCCGTACACGTCGTCCTCGTAGCGCAGGCCGCCACTGACGCGATGCGTCCAGCCGTCGATCAATCCGCGCGAGCCGCCGAGCAGAGCATAGGCACCCCTGTGCAGCTGCCGGTATTGCGCCACAACGACGCCGCCGGCGTAGCTCGAGACCACCCGGTCGTCCCGCGACGCCGAGGCGCCTGCGGCCCAGCGGCTGTCGAGTGCGTAGAAGGGTCGGTCGGCCGTCAGCGAGCGCGACGAACCCTCGTCGAAATTCGACTGGTTGTAGGCGACAGTAGTGTGGCCGTCGAAAGCAAAGGGATAGCTGATGGCCAGATCCACGGCGCTGCGCGTGCTGCCCGCGCTGCTGATTGCGGAGCTGCTGCGCCGCGCGATGCTGAAGTTCGTCCCGGTGCCGAACAGGTTGTAGTCGCGCAGGCTGATGCCGCCGCTCGAGGTGCCGCCCGCGTAACTGACCTTGGCGCCGGGCTGCAGCGACCAGGTGTCGCGCGACCTCACCTCGAGGTCGACGATGCCGTCGTGCCATGCGACCGGGCGTATCTCGGCTTCATACAGGTATCGGTTGCCGCGCAGCAGTCGCTCGGTCTCCTCGATCACGCGCGCCAACAGGCGATCGCCGCTCGCGAACAGGAGCTGGCGGCGGATGGTGTCGGGGCGCGTCTGGATGTGCAGCCAGTTGGCGGCGCTGAACAGCCAGTTGTCCTCCCTGGGGTCGTCGAGATCGAAGATGTCCAGAGACTTGACGCGGATCTCGCCGATGACCGCGCCGGCGGCCTCGAGCTCGCGGAGCGACGGAAAGGCGTCGACGCCCAACTCGTGCTGCGCCAGCGCGGGCGGCGCGCTGCATGCGAACAACGCGAGCGTCAGCAGCAACGCGCGCATCGGCGAAGGTAAGCCCAAAGTGCGGCGGCGCCTAGCGCGCCCCCAGGCGCGCCGCCGCCCAGGCCAGATCGACGTTGCCCCCGGAAATTACCACGCCGACTTTCATGCCTTTCGCGTCAAGCTTCTTCGTCAGCAGCGCGCACGCCGCGAGCGCCCCGGTGGGCTCGACCACGATCTTCATGCGCTCCCAGAGGAAGAACATCGACTGCAGGAGCTCTTCGTCGGTCACCGTGAGGAAGCCGTCCACATGCTTCAGGATCAGCGGAAAGGTCACGTTCGGGCCGAGCGACGCCGTGCGCGCGCCGTCGGCAATGGTGTCGGGCGTGCCGATGGTCTCGAGCTGTTTCGAGCGGAAGGAGCGCGCGCCGTCGTCGCCGGCGGCAGGCTCGACGCCGATCACGCGGCACTGCGGCGACAACTGCCGGGCGGCGACCGCGCAGCCGGAGAGCAGGCCACCGCCGCCGCACGGCACCAGCAGCAGGTCGAATGGCCCCGCGTCCTCGATCAGTTCCTTCGCCGCAGTTCCCTGGCCCGCGGCAATGTGCGGGTGATCGAATGGTGGGATGAGCGTCAGGCCGCGCTCCGCGGCGAGCTGCTCGGCGATCTTCTGGCGATCTTCGTTGTGTGCGTCGTAGAGGATGACTTCCGCGCCGTAGCCGCGCGTCGCCGCGAGCTTCACCTTCGGCGCGTCGGTCGGCATGACGATGACGGCCGGAACGCCGAGCAGCTTCCCCGATAGCGCCACGGCCTGCGCGTGGTTGCCTGAAGAGAAGGCGACCACGCCCTTCTCTTTCTGTTCAGCGGAAAGCTGCGCCAGCGCATTGTAGGCGCCGCGGAACTTGAAGGCCCCCATCCTCTGGAAGTTCTCGCACTTGAAGTGCACGCGTGCGCCCGTGAGCGCATCGATCGTCGCCGAGGTGAGTACCGGCGTGCGCCTCGCCACCGCCCTGATGCGTTCGTGCGCAGCGGCGACGTCGTCGAACGTCACTGCCATTGTTTCAGCGCCTGCGCGGCGATGTCTTCGCCCCACTCCTGCAGGAAATGCCCGCCCTCGGCATGGACGTAGGGTTCGGGGCAGTTGCGAATGAATTTGCGCAGCGCGCTCATTACCGGCAGTCCGAGCACCGGGTCCTTGGCGCCGATCGCCATGAAGGCTTCGCCCTTCCAGGCATTCATCGACCAGTCGCGCGCCTTGCGCGATAGCGCCGCGCCCGGAGCGTCCGGCCGGTCGGGCACGAGCTGCGGAAAGCGGCGCACGCCGGCCTTGGCCTTCGCATCGGGGAACGGTGCCTCGTAGGCCGCAGCCTCCTGCGACGTCAGGTGCGGGCAGGTGCGTTGCATGAGCTTCGCGCAATCGAGCGAAGGTTTCTTCGCCACGTACGCGCGCCAGGCAATGAAGCCTTCCGACAAGGGCGTGTCGCCGGTGCCGAGCGCGGTGTTCATGACGAGCAGGCGCTCGAACCGCTCCGGCATTTCCATGGGCAGCGTGAGCCCCAGCAGCCCGCCCCAATCCTGCACAACGAGCGTGATTCGCGTGAGCGCGAGCCGCTCGATGACGTCGAGCAGGAAAGCGCGGTGCACCTCGAACGTGTACCAGGCGTCGTCCTCGGGCTTGTCCGAGCGCCCGAAACCGATGAAGTCGGGCGCCACGACGCGCGCGCCCGAGGCGAGAAAGGGCGGGATCATGCGCCGGTACAGGTAGCTCCAGGTGGGCTCGCCGTGCAGGCAGAGGAACGTGCGCGCGCCGTGGCCTTCGTCCAGGTAGTGGGCGCGCAGGCCGCGCCATTCGAGGTAGTGCGGTGCATGGGGAAAGCCGGGAAGGCTCGCGAATCGCTCGTCGGGGGTGCGCATGGCACGAATTGTAGAATGTCCGCATGGACTACTCTAAATACAAGGAGCTGAAGGTCCGCCTGGTCGAGCCGGGCATCCTCGAGATCGTCATGGGCGACGAGGCGAGCGGCAGGCTCTCCACCGCGGGACACCGCATGCATGCCGAGCTCGCCGAGATCTGGCGTGACGTCGATCGTGACCCGGACGTGAGCGTCGCCATTCTGCGCGGCGCCGGCAAGGGCTTCTCCGCGGGCGGGGACTTCGGCCTCATCGAAGACATCATCCAGGACTTCGAGACGCGCGCGCGCGTCTGGCGCGAGGCGCGCGATCTCGTCTACAACGTCATCAACTGCTCGAAGATCATCGTCTCGGCGATGCACGGCCCCGCGGTGGGGGCGGGGCTGGTGGCGGGACTGCTCGCCGACATCTCCATCGCGGCGAAGAATGCGCGCATCATCGACGGCCACACGCGTCTCGGCGTCGCCGCGGGCGATCATGCGGCGATCGTCTGGCCGCTCCTTTGCGGCATGGCGAAGGCGAAGTACTACCTGCTGACCTGCGAGCAGGTGTCGGGCGAGGAGGCCGAGCGCATCGGCCTCGTGTCGCTCGCGTGCGAAGAAGCCGAGCTGCAGGCGAAGGCGCTGGAGGTGGCGCGCAAGCTCGCTGCCGGCGCGCAGACGGCGCTGCGCTGGACCAAGTACAGCCTGAACAACTGGCTGCGCATGGCGGGACCCACGTTCGATACGTCGATGGCGCTGGAGATGCTGGGCTTCACCGGCCCGGAGGTGCGCGAGGGCGCCGCCTCGCACCGGGAAAAGCGCAAGCCCGTCTTCCCGCCGCCGCCGAAGGACTTCTAGGCCGCGGGCGCGGTGCCGAGCAGGCGCTCGAGGTCGCGCGCCACCACGGCCGGGTCGGGCGGCACGCGGCCCTGCGTGGTGAGCAGCACGCGCACCGGCAGATCGATGAGGGTGGGCTCCGGATGGTCGCGCAGGTGCGCGGCATTCTGCAGCATCGGCAGGATGTGCTGCGTCTTCGTGCCGGCGATGGCGCTTTCCACGCCCTGGATGATGGTGTGCTGGGCGCGGGCGATGCCGATCAGCAGTTCGGCGAGCTGTTGCGCGGAAATTTCCATGCGTCTCTCCCCGTGAGCGGACTTCGCGCCGATGTTAGCATCGGCGCCTGCATGCTGCGCCGCGCGCTCGCCGGGTTTGCGATTCTGCTCCTGGGCGTCAGCGCCGCGATCGCGCTGCACCTGGCGACCGCGAAAGGCGACACCATGTTTTCAGGCAAACGGCCGGACAACCTCGGATTGAAGGATGGCAGGCTCGCGTCCTGCGGCCGGCGACTGAATTGCGTTTCCAGCCAGGCGGAACCGGGCGATGCAGTGCGCTACGTGGAGCCGATCCCGTTCAAGGGCGGCGCCGCCGAGGCCATCGCCGCGGCGCGCCGGGCAGTGCAGGCGATGGAGCGTTCTCGTGTCGTACGCGAGGACGCGATTTACCTGCACGCCGAGTTCCGCTCGAAACTAATGGGCTACATCGACGACGTGGAATTCACGTTCGACGAAAAGGTGGGGCTGCTCCACGTGCGCTCCGCCTCGCGCCTCGGGCGGCGCGACTTCAACGTGAACCGGGAGCGCGTGGAGGCGCTGCGCACGCGCCTCGTCAGCTGAATTCCACGATCACCGGCTGGTGGTCGGAGGCCCGGGTCTCTGGGTCCACACGCACCGACTGGATTCGCGGCGCGATATCCTGGGTGACGAACACGAAATCGCAGCAGTAAGGCGCTTCGTCTGCGCTTTCCAGGCGAAACGTCGCCGGGTGCGCCTGCCCCGGATGCGCCTGCAGCCACGCGTCGACATACGCGCTGCCCAGTCGCGCGATGAGCGGATCGTCCGGGCGCATGTTGAAGTCACCGGTGAGGATGCCAGCGGCGGGGCGCGGCAGGGGATGGAACGGCCCTTCGTCGTCGCGCGCGCCGGGCTGAAGCGCGGCATGCGCCAACGCCTCGGCGTTGAGCTCGAGCAGCCGCTCGACCTGCGCCGCACGCTGTCCTGGCGAGTAGTACTCGAGATGCGTGGTGGTGACGCGCAATGGCCCCCAGGGGGCCTCGATCACCGCCTCGATTGCCGCGCGCGGCATGCTGGGCACGCCGGCGCTCGCCGGCCAGGGCAGGCCATGGCGCAGCACGCGTCCCACCGGCAGGCGCGACAGGATCAGGTTGCCAAAGCGCCGCCGCGCGCCGCCGGCGCCGGCAACATCCACGCTCGATGCGTAGTGCGCGCTGTGGTCCGGGAATTCCGCCGTCAATGCGGCCACCTGGTCCTCTCCGGCGCTTCCAGGTAGCGAATCAAAACCCTGCGCCACTTCCTGGAAGCAGCACACGTCGGGATCGGCGAGTTTGCGCGCGGTGCGCGCCGCGCGCCGGGCGTCGACCGCACCATCCATGCCGCGGCACCACTGCAGGTTCCAGCTCACCAGTCGCATGCGCGCGAGACTACAATATTCGAGCGCGCATGCGCGCGCCGGAGGTGCCCGATGTCCGCCGTCTGCCGCATCCTGCTGCTCGCGCTTGCCTGTGCCGCGGGCCCGGCGCTTTCCCAGGAAAAGTCCGACGCCGACGCCGAAGCCACGCTCTCGGCGGTGGTGCGCGTTAAGTCCCGCATCCTGCCCGACGCACGCACCGCTTCGACGCTCGGCGCGCGCCGCGAAGGCACCGGCATCCTGGTGCGCGAGGGCTACGTGCTCACCATCGGCTACCTGGTGATCGAGGCCGAAGCGATCGAGGTGACCGCCGGCGACGGCAGGTCGGCGCCGGCGGTGCTCGCCGCCTATGATCACGCCACAGGTTTCGGCCTGCTGAAGGTGGTGGCGCCGCTGTCGGGCAAGCCGCTGCCGCTCGGCGATTCGACTGCCCTTGCCGAGCGCGACGCGGCGATGGTCGTCGGTTACGGCGGGCGCGAGGCACTAAATCTCGTCACCGTCGTGTCGCGGCGCCCGTACTCGGGCAGCTGGGAGTACCTACTTGACGCCGCCATCTTCACGTATCCGCCGGTGCAAAACTGGTCGGGCGCGGCGCTGATCAGCGCGCGTGGCGAGCTGCTCGGCGTGGGTTCGCTCATCGTGCCTGACGCGGGCGGCGCGGGCACGGCGTCGCCCGGCAACATGTTTGTGCCGATCGACCTCGTAAAGCCGATCCTCGACGCACTGATCGCAAATGGGCGCGCCCCCGGGCCGCAGCGCCCCTGGCTCGGCCTTTACGCGGAGGAGTTGCGCGGGCGGCTGTTTGTGACGCGCGTCGCGCGCGAAGGCCCGGCGGAGCGCGCCGGCCTGGAGAGCGGCGACATCATCGTCGGCGTGGGCGGCGAAGAGGTGGTCTCGCTCGCCGATTTCTACCGCAAGGTGTGGGCGAGGGGGGCGGCCGGCGTGGAGGTGCCGCTGCGCGTTTTGCAGGGCTTGCAGGTGAAGGATGTCAGCGTGCGCTCCATCGAACGACTGGAGTATTTCCGCCGCCAGCCGAGCTACTGAGCCTCGAGTGCCGGCGGCGCGCGCCGCAGCAGGCCGTCGTGTCCGCCGTTGACCAGCAGCAGCGCGTGGCGCGCGTTTTTCTGCATGGCTTCCAGGTACAGGTTCTGGCCGCCGAAGTGGCGCCCGGCGTATTCGTAGGCGCGCGCCAGCTGCAGGTCGAGCCTGCGGATCGCGCCGAGATGAAAGGCGTGCGTGCGGCGCACAAGATCCGCCGCCGAGCGGAACAGCCGCCCGGCGACGCCGCCGGCGAGCAGCTCTGCGTACAACCGGTCGCGGCGCTTCTCCAGGTAGCAGCGGTCCGACATCTGTGCGATCAGGTCCGCCGTGCCCAGCATCTGGCCGATGCGCCGCGGCAACTCGCCGTCGACGCGGATCGCTTCAACGCGGCGCTCATGGCCGGTGTAATGCACCATGGCCGCCGCCTCGGGCGCGTATTGCGCCAGGTCCGTGCCGGCCAGGTACTCGCGCAGGAACCGCGCGCTGCGGCTGACGTGCGTGAGTGTGTACTCGGCGCCGTGCGCATGCCGGCGATCGCTGCGCCGCCGCAGGTAGCCGACGTCGTGGAACAGGGCGCTGATCACGCCGACACTGTAGACGGCTGCCGGCAGGCGCATTCTGCCGGCGCGGCCGCGCTCGTAGCCGTCCATGAGGCGCGCCATGGCGAGCGTGACCTCGAGCATGTGCTGCATATCGTGGAACTGCGTGTCGCAGCCGCGATAGGCAGGGTGGCGGCCTTCGTAAAGGCACAGGGCATGCTCGAAGGCGCGGCGGATCGGGCTGCTTGCAGTGCGTGGATACAGGCTGTGGTACAGGCGCAGGACCTCCGCGCTCACGGCGGCGGCGTCCGTGGTGCGGACACGGTCGGAGACGTCGTGATCGTTGCGGCGCATCGTTGTGCGTACCCCCTATGCGCTGGCGCGCTGAGGCGCTAGGATGCGCAACACACGCCCATGGATGCGGTGAACTTTTTCACGACCTGCCGCGGGCTTCCGCAATTAATTGTGATTGTTCGGCGCCGGCGGGGATCGAGGCCCACGTCTTGAGCAACCAGCCGCTCACGGCGGAGGAGCGCGCGCAGATCGAGGCGCGCATCCTCGCCCTTGAGACCGAGCACCATGACCTCGACGATGTCATTGCCCGCATCGCCCTCGACCCCACGCAGGATCAGCTGCAGCTGCGTCGCCTGAAGAAGAAGAAACTCCTGCTGAAAGACCTGATCGCGCGCCTGCGCGACCAGCTGATCCCCGACATCATCGCTTGATCGCCCTCGTGCAGCGCGTCGCCGAAGCCGGCGTCGCCGCGGGCGGCGAGTCGCTCGGCGCCATCGGCCGCGGCCTGCTGGTGCTCATCGGCGTCGAGCGTGGCGACAGCGAGCGCGAAGCCCTGCGCCTCGCCGAGCGCGTGCTCGGCTACCGCATTTTCGCCGACGCCGAGGGCAGGATGAACCGCTCGCTGGCCGACATCGCCGGCGGCCTGCTGCTGGTACCGCAGTTCACGCTGGCCGCGGATACGGCGAGCGGCACCCGGCCCGGGTTCTCCGGCGCCGCGGCGCCCGGGGAAGGACGGCGGCTATTCGAGCTTTTCGTGCGCGCCTGCCGCGAGCGGCACGCCGACGTCGCCACCGGCCGCTTCGGCGCCGACATGCAGGTCAGCCTCGTCAACGACGGGCCCGTGACTTTCTGGCTGCAGGTTTCTCCGCCGCCGCGGTCCTGAAGCGGGCCGGCGCCACCACCTCGAGCATCTGCAGGTCCCGCGAGTGGCCGATCTCGCGGTGGCGGATGCCCGGCGGCTGATAGAAGCAACTGCCGGCCTTCATCTTTACCCTGCCTGCGCCCTCGTACTCGAACACTGCCGAGCCTTTCAGGACATAGACGAACTGCACGTCGGTGTCGTGGCGGTGCCACTGGCCGTGCGGCGCCTTGCCCGGCCGCGCGCGGATCACGTGCGCCACCACCTTGCCGCGCGTGGCGCGGGCGATGCCGAGATCGCGGTACTCGAAATAATTGCGCAGGCCGCGTTTCACGAACTTGGAGCGCGCGCGGTGGCTGACGGCGAACTTGGTTTTCATGGCTCCCCCTAGACGGACTCGATTCGCACAATACTACTAAGGGATGTCAGGAACTGTCAGGTTGATGCATTTGCCATAGCGCCTCGGGAGCTGCGCCATTCATGATCGAAGGCAGGTTACCGGAGCGGCGCGACTTGGCCGCGTGTCACTACCGTCCACGTTGGCTAGCGCCCCCGCCCCCCGCAATGTTCTGATCGTCGACGACGATGAGTCGACGCGGCTTCTTATCGGCCGCATCGTCACCCAGGAACTCGAGGCGCAGGTCACGCTGGCGGGAACTTGCGAACAGGCGCTGCGGCTAGCCGAGGCTACGGTGTTCGACGTAATCCTGCTCGATCTGCTGATGCCCGGCATCGGCGGGTACGAGGTGCTGCGGCTGATGCGCGAGCGCGGCGTCAACCGGGCCACGCCGATCCTGGTGGTCTCG
>JAOTWE010000289.1 GCA_029863065.1 Betaproteobacteria bacterium | reverse complement strand
AGTTCGGCGACTTCATGAACGGCGCCCAGGTGGTCATCGACCAGTTCGTCGCCGCCGGCGAGGTGAAGTGGGGCCGGATCTGCGGCATGGTGATGATGCTGCCGCACGGCTACGAGGGCCAGGGCCCGGAGCACTCTTCCGGGCGCATCGAGCGCTTCCTGCAGCTGTGCGCCGACTACAACATCCAGGTCTGCATCCCGGCGACGCCGGTGCAGATGTTCTTCCTGCTGCGCCGGCAGATGATCCGGCCCTATCGCAAGCCGCTCGTCATCTTTACGCCCAAGAGCCTGCTGCGGCACAAGGAATCGGTGTCGCCGCTGCCTGAATTCGCCGAAAGCAAGTTCAAGGCGGTCAACTGGGAATGGGACGAGAGCATCAGCCCGCAGACGGTGAAGCGGCTGATCGTGTGCAGCGGCAAGGTGTTCTTCGACCTGATGGCGGCGCGCCGGGAGCTGGGCATCCGCGACATGGCCATCGTGCGCATCGCCCAGTTGTATCCTTTCCCGCATGATGACTTCCAGGCCGAAATCGACCGCTATCCCAATGCCGGTGAGGTGCTCTGGTGCCAGGAGGAGCCGGGCAACCAGGGCGCCTGGCACCGCATCCAGCACTACTTGCTGCGCCACATGCGCCCGAATCAGCAACTCGCCTACGCCATGCGCGCGTCCTCGGCTTCGCCGGCGGTGGGCTACCTGTCGCTGCACGTGGAGCAGCAGAAGGCGCTGGTGGCAGCGGCCTTTGCGCCGATCACCGACAACCTCGTGATGCCGGTGCAGAGCTCCGCAAGGAAGGACAACTGAATGCTGGTTGAAGTCAAAGTGCCGCAACTGTCCGAGTCCGTGTCCGAGGCGACGCTGCTCGCCTGGCACAAGAAGCAGGGCGAGGCGGTGAAGCGCGACGAGAACCTGATCGACATTGAAACCGACAAGGTGGTGCTCGAGCTGCCGAGCCCGGCCGACGGCGTCCTGGTTAGCGTCCTGAAGGGCGACAAGGGCACGGTGAAGGCGGGCGAGGTGATTGCGAAGATCGATACGGAGGCGAAGCCTTCCGCGGGGGTCACCAAGGTCGCGCCTTCCGCCGCTTCTGCGGAAGGCGCGAAAGCGGCGCTCGCACCTGCACCAAGCGCCGCTCCCGCCGTCATGCCGGCAGCCAGGAAACTGGCGGCCGAAAAGGGAGCGGACACGGCAACGATCCAAGGCACGGGACGAGATGGAAGGGTGACCAAGGCTGACGTGCTTACGCTCGCTGCAGCCCCCGCCGCCAAGGCCCCGCTGCAGCAACCGCCCGCGCCGGTGAGCGTGGATCAGATGCTTTCGGGGCGCCCCGAAGAGCGCGTGCCGATGTCGCGCCTGCGCGCGCGCATCGCCGAGCGCCTGGTGCAGTCGCAGTCGACGGCGGCGATCCTCACCACCTTCAACGAAGTGAACATGCAGCCGGTGATGGAGCTGCGCAAGAAGTACCAGGAGCGCTTCGAAAAGGAGCACGGCGTGCGCCTCGGGTTCATGTCGTTCTTCGTCAAGGCGGCGGTGCACGCGCTGAAGAAGTACCCGGTCGTCAACGCCTCGATCGACGGCAACGATATCGTCTACCACGGCTACTTCGACATTGGCGTCGCCGTCGGCAGCCCGCGGGGCCTGGTGGTGCCGATTGTGCGCGACGCCGACCAGCTGGGCTTCGCCGCCATCGAGAAGAAGATCGCCGAGTTCGGCAACAAGGCGCAGGACGGCAAGCTGTCGCTGGAAGACCTGACGGGCGGGACGTTTTCGATCTCCAATGGCGGCGTGTTCGGCTCGATGCTGTCGACGCCGATCATCAACCCGCCGCAATCGGCGATCCTCGGCGTGCACGCCACCAAGGAGCGTGTGGTGGTCGAAAACGGCCAGATCGTGATCCGGCCGATGAACTACCTGGCGCTCTCGTATGATCACCGCATCATCGACGGGCGCGAGGCGGTGCTTTCGCTGGTCGCCATGAAGGAAGCGCTGGAAGACCCGGCGCGGCTCGCGCTCGAGATCTAGGCGGTGGCGCAAGCGTTCGACGTGGTGGTGATCGGCGGCGGGCCCGGCGGCTACATCGCCGCCATCCGCGCGGCGCAGCTCGGCCTGTCCGTCGCCTGCGTCGACGAATGGCAGGGGGCCGACGGCAAGGCGGCGCTCGGCGGCACCTGTACCAACGTCGGCTGCATTCCGTCCAAGGCGCTGCTGCAGTCCTCGGAGAACTTCGAGCAGGCCGGGCACGCCTTCGCCGAGCACGGCGTCAAGGTCAAGGGCCTCGAGCTTGATCTCGCGCAGATGCTCAAGCGCAAGGACAAGGTGGTCCGGCAGAACAACGACGGCATCGTCTACCTGTTCAAGAAGAACAAGGTGGCCTTCTTCCACGGCCGCGGCAGCTTCGCCGGCTCGGGCCGCGACGGCTACTCCATTGCCGTGGGCAAGGAATCCCTCAACGCGAAGCACGTCGTCGTCGCCACGGGCTCGAGCGCGCGCGCCCTGCCGGGCGCCGAGTTCGACGAGAAGCTGATCCTCAGCAACGCCGGCGCCCTCGCCATGGCCGATGTCCCCAAGCGCCTGGGCATCGTCGGGGCGGGAGTCATCGGCCTGGAACTCGGCAGCGTCTGGCGGCGGCTCGGCGCCCAGGTGACGATCCTCGAGGCGCTACCGGAGCTCCTCGGCGCGGCTGACGAGCAGATCGCCAGGGAAGCCGCCAAGGTATTCGCCAAGCAGGGTCTGGACATCCACCTCGGGGCGAAGATTTCGAAGGTCTCCCTCTCAAAGAAAAACGTTACGGTTCAATATGCTGCTGGAGATACCTCGAGCAAAACCTTGGAGTGTGACAAGCTCATCGTGTCGATTGGGCGCGCGCCGAATACCGAGGGCCTGAACGCGGCCGCCGCGGGCTTGGCGCTCGACGAGCGGGGCTTCATTGCCGTGAACGAGGACTGCCGCACCAACCTGCCGAACGTCTGGGCGATCGGCGACGTGGTGCGCGGTCCGATGCTCGCGCACAAGGCGGAGGAGGAGGGCGTTGCGGTGGCCCAGCGCATCGCCGGGCAGCATGGCCATGTCGACTTCAACACCGTGCCGTGGGTGATCTACACCTCG
>JAOTWE010000149.1 GCA_029863065.1 Betaproteobacteria bacterium | reverse complement strand
TTCTTCGCCGCGATGCTGATCGGCATGGGTTTTCTGTTCACCCACGTGGCGCTGAACAATGTCGTCGGCGCGCTCGCTGCGCCCGCGGAGCGTGCGGCGAGCTTCAGCTGGCTGGCGCTCGGCTTCTCGGTGGGCGGCTTCTGCGGGCCGCTGGTTGCCGGCTTCGCCATCGACGGCCTCGGCCACCGCCTCGCGTTCCTCACGCTTGCCGTGTTCCCGGCGCTCGCGGCGGCGATCCTGTGGCGCCGGCGCCGGCGCCTGCCTGCGCATGCCGCGCCAAAGTCGGACGGCAGCGAGCGGCACCTCGCCGACCTGCTGCGCGACGTGCGCCTGCGCCATGCGTTCATCGCCAGCGCCGTGCTCGCCATGGGCTGGGACCTGTACGCCTTCGTCGTGCCGATCTACGGCACGCGCATCGGCCTGTCGGCGTCGGTCATCGGCATCGTCATGGGCACCTTCTCGGCGGCGACGTTCTGCGTGCGCCTGGCCCTGCCGAGGCTGGCGCGCCATGTTCGCGAGTGGCCGATGGTGGCGGCGGCGATGATCCTGGCTGCCGTTTCCTACGGCCTGTTCCCTCTGGCGCAAAGCGCAGCGCCGCTGATGGCGCTGTCGTTCGTGCTCGGCCTCGGCCTGGGCTGCGCGCAGCCCTTCATCATGTCGCTGCTCTACGCCGCGTCGCCGCCCGGGCGCCAGGGTGAGGTGGTCGGCATCCGCACCACGATGCTGAGCGGCAGCCATACCATGCTGCCGCTCGCCATGGGCGCGCTGGGCGCGGCGCTCGGCATGGCGCCGGTGTTCTGGGCGATGGCGCTCGTCCTGCTCGCAGGCGGCGGTTTCGCATGGCGGCGGGTAGAATGAATCACGCCATGCGCCGCGTCACGCTCACCCAGTTTCTCATCCGCCGCCAGCACACCGGCAAGATCAACGCCGACCTGAGGCTGCTCATCGAGACCGTGGCGCGCGCCTGCAAGGCGATCAGCACCCGCGTCACCAAAGGCGCGCTCGCCGACGGCCACGGCGCGGCGGGCATGGAAAACGTGCAGGGCGAGGCGGTGCAGAAGCTCGACATGCTCTCCAACGAAATCCTCCTGGAGGCGAACGAATGGGGCGGCAACCTCGCCGCGCTCGCTTCCGAGGAAATGGAGATGCCGCACCCCATCCCCACGCAGTTTCCGAAGGGCGAATACCTGCTGCTGTTCGATCCCCTCGACGGCTCCTCCAACATCGACGTCAACATCTCGGTCGGCACCATCTTTTCGGTGCTGCGCTGCCCGAAGATGGCCGACGGCAGCCTGTGCGAGCCCGAGGAGTCCGCGTTCCTGCAGCCCGGCCGCGCGCAGGTGGCGGCAGGCTTCGCCGTGTACGGACCGACCACGGTCTTCGCCCTCACGGTCGGCGACGGCGCGCACGGCTTCACGCTCGACCGCGAGACCTTCACTTTCGTGCTCACGCACCCCGATATCCGCATTCCCGCCGACACCGCCGAGTTCGCGATCAACGTTTCCAACCAGCGGCGCTGGGAGCCGCCGGTGAAGCGCTACATCGACGAATGCCTCGCCGGCAAGGACGGGCCGCGCGGCAAGGATTTCAACATGCGCTGGGTCGCCTCGATGGTGGCGGACGTGTTCCGCGTGCTCTCGCGCGGCGGCATCTTCATGTACCCGCGCGACGCGAAGAACACCAACGGCCGGCTGCGGCTGATGTACGAAGCCAATCCCATGGGCTTCATCGTCGAGCAGGCCGGCGGTGCCGCCACTGACGGCCGCACGCGCATTCTCGATCTGCAGCCCACGGGCCTGCACCAGCGGGTGGCGGTGATCCTCGGTTCGAAGAACGAAGTCGAGCTCGTCACGAAATATCACCGCTGAAATGAAAAGGCCGGGGGCTCGCGCCGCCCGGCCTTCTCGTGACTCCCCGGAAATCGGTTACTTGAGGTGCTTGCTGACCAGCTTGGTCATCTCGAACATCGACACCTGCGACTTGCCACCGAATACCGCTTTCAGCTTGTCATCGGCGTTGATCATGCGGCGGTTCTTCTTGTCCTGCAGGCCGTTGCGCTTGATGTAGCCCCAGATCTTCTTGGTCACTTCGGTGCGCGGCATGGCGCTCGAGCCGATGACCGCCGAGAGCAACGCGCTCGGATTCATCGGCTTCATGAACGCAGCATTTGGCTTGCGCTTCTTGCCCGCCTTCTTCGCCTTCTTTTTCGCCATCGTATTTCTCCTCTGTACGGAACGGAACTCTAGAGATCCGGATATTGCCGCCGCGGTGCGGCGGTGGGCGAAAGATGCCGAATCCAGAGGAGCATGTCAATGTCTGCGAGCGGCAACGTCGCAATATATTCGCGCGTCTCGCGCTGCGCCGCGCGCGCTATACCGGTCTGGAATGAGAACGCGCGCCGCGCGTTCGGCGCTTTGTGCCCGGCGCGACGGGCATGCCACCCGCGCAGCAACCCGCTGATTTCGGCGTCCATTCTTATAGAATGGCCGCCATGAACATCGCCGACCTGCGCCAGGAGTACATGCGCATGGGCCTTGCCGAGGCGCAGGCGCATGCCGATCCCCTGGTGCAGTTCGAGCGCTGGTTCGAGGACGCGCGGGCCGCCGAGCTGCCGCTCGCCAATGCCATGACGCTGGCCACCGTCTCGGCATCGGGCGCCCCCACCGCACGCGCCGTGCTGCTCAAGGGCCTGGAGCACGGCGGCTTCGTCTTTTACACGAACTACCACAGCCGCAAGGGGCACGAACTCGCCGTGCAGCCGCTCGCCTGCCTTTCGTTCCTGTGGTCGGTTCTCGAGCGCCAGGTGCGCATCGAGGGTCGCATCGAGCAGGTGGCGCCGCGGGACTCTGACGCCTACTACGCCAGCCGCCCGCTCGGCGCGCGCCTGTCTGCCTGGGCGTCGGCGCAAAGCGAGACCGTCCCCGATCGGGCCGCGCTCGAGCGCGCACTCGAGGCGATGCGCGTGAAGTACGGCGAGCGGCCGCCGCGCCCGCCGCACTGGGGCGGCTATCGCCTCGTTCCCGAGGCGATCGAATTCTGGCAGGGGCGCGCCGACCGCCTGCACGACCGTTTGCTCTATCGGCGCGCCGCGGGCGCCGCGGCCGCGGGCTGGACGATTGAGCGCCTCGCTCCCTGAGCCGGTGCTCGCGTTCCTGCACGACGCCGGGTTCGCCGCAGCGGGCGAGACGCCCGCGTCGACGGTGCTCACCGGCGGCGTCTCCTCGGACATCTGGAAGGTCGACCTGCGTTCCGGGACGGTGTGCGTGAAACGCGCCCTGCCGCGGCTGCGCGTGGCACAGCTGTGGGAAGCGCCCGTCGAGCGCAACCGCTACGAATGGCGCTGGATGCAGGCCGCGGCGCGCATCGTGCCAGGCAGCGCGCCGCGAGTGCTGGCGCACGACGAGGCAGGTCTGTTTGCCATGGAGTACCTCGACGGCGCGCGTTTCCCTCTGTGGAAGAATGAGCTGCGCGCGGGACGTGCCGACGCGGCATTCGCGCGCCAGGTCGGCGAGCGCCTGGCGCGCATCCATGCCGCGACGGCGGGCGACGCGCGCATCGCCGCGGAATTCGCTACCGACGCGGGGTTTCATGCCATCCGCCTCGAGCCCTACCTGCTTGCCACCGCGCACCGCCATCATGACGTAGCGGGACAGTTGCGCTCGCTCGCCGAGCGAACAGCAGCGACTCGCACTGCGCTGGTGCACGGCGACGTCAGCCCGAAGAACATCCTCGTCGGTCCGCAGGGCCCGGTGTTCCTGGACGCCGAGTGCGCGTGGTATGGCGACCCGGCATTCGATCTCGCGTTTTGCCTGAATCACCTGCTTCTCAAGTGCCTGTGGGTGCCCGGGGCCGCGCCCCGCTTCATGCAGTGCTTCGATGCGCTCGCCGGCGGCTACATCTCCCAATACAGCGCCGCGGGGATTGAAGCGCGCGTGGCGAGCCTGCTGCCCGGCCTGTTGCTCGCGAGGATCGACGGCAAGTCGCCCGTGGAATACGTGACGGCAGAGGCGCAGAAGGCGCGAGTGCGCTCGGTGGCGCGCGCCTTGCTCCTCGCGCCTCCTGCAACGCTCGCCGAGGTGCGTGCAGCATGGCAAGAATCGTAGACGTTCATGCGCGGCGAGTGTGGGACTCGCGCGGCCGTCCCACCGTCGAGGCCGAGGTGATCCTCAAGGGCGTGCGCGGGCGCGCCATCGCCCCCGCCGGAGCCTCCACCGGCGCGGGCGAGGCGAAGGCGCTCGCGGCCGATGTCGCGGTGCGCAACGTCAACGGCCCGATCCGCGCGGCGCTGCTCGGCGTCGACGCGCGCTTCCAGGACGCGGTGGACGCCAAGCTGATCGCGCTCGACGGCACGCCGGACAAGTCGCGTTTCGGCGCCAATGCCATCGTCGCGGTGTCGCTAGCGTGCCTGCACGCGTCCGCGGCGGCGGCCAAGCGTCCGCTGTGGCGCCACCTTGCCGGCGAGCGGCGTGTCGCCATGCCGGTGCCGCAGGTGCAGATCTATGGCGGCGGCGCACACGCGCGCGGGCGCGTGGACATCCAGGACTACCTGGTCGTGTGTCCGGGCGCGGGAAGCTTCGCCGAGAGCCTGGAGTGGATCGCCGAGGTGTATCACGCAGCAGGCGCCCGTCTGGCGAAAAAGGGCGCACAGCTGGGCGTGGCGGACGAAGGCGGCTGGTGGCCGTCCTTCAAGTCGAACGAGGAAGGCCTCGCCGAGCTGGTCGGGGCGATCAGCGACGCCGGCTTCGAGCCGGGCGCGGATGTCGCCATCGCGCTCGACGTGGCCGCGACACAGTTCTATCGCGGCGGACGCTATCACCTCGCGCTCGAGAACCGCTCGCTCACCGCCGAGCAGCTGCACGCGATGTTCATGCGCTGGCTCGACGCCTACCCCATCGTCTCGATCGAAGACCCGTTCGCCGAGGACGACCACGAGGCGATGCGCGCCTTCACGCGCGCGGCGGGCGCGCGCGTGCAGATCGTCGGCGACGACCTGTTCGTCACGGACGCGGCAAGGCTGGACCCGGAGCTCGCCAACACGGTGCTGCTCAAGCCCAACCAGATCGGCACCGTCACCGAGACGCTCGCCTGCTGGGACGCGGCGCAGGACAAAGGCATGCGCGCCATCGTCTCCGCGCGCTCGGGCGAGACCGAGGACGTCAGCATCGTGCACCTTGCCGTAGGCTGGAGCGTCGCCCAGCTCAAGGTGGGCAGCTTTTCCCGCTCGGAGCGGATGGCGAAGTGGAACGAGGGGCTGCGCATTGAGGAGGCTCTGGGCGGCAAGGCGCTCCTCTACCCCGCACGGAAACTGTTCAAATAGGGACAGACCTCATTTTTCTCATCTGCAAATGAGAAAAATGAGGTCTGTCCCTTATTACAGCGCCCGCAATCCGTCCGCGTCCAGCCGGTAGCGCCGGTCGCAGGTGGTGGCGGCGGCTTCCGAATGCGTGACGAGGATGCCCGCCGCGCCGTGCTGCTTCACCTGCCCGCGCAGCACTTCCAGCACCTGGCGCGCGTTGTCGGGGTCGAGGTTGCCGGTGGGCTCGTCGGCCAGCACCAGCCTGGGCTCGCCGACCAGCGCGCGCGCGATCGCCACGCGCTGCAGCTCGCCGCCCGAGAGCTCGCGCGGCATCGCGGCCTCACGCCCGCCGAGGCCCACCGCGCCGAGGAGCGCGCGCGCGCAGCGCCGGATTTCGGCCGGCTCGCGGCCGCGCAGCAGGAGCGGCAGGCCGACGTTCTGCTCGGCCGTGAGGTAGGGCAGCAGGTGGAACGCCTGGAAGACGAAGCCGAAGTGCTCGCGCCGCAGCTGCGTCGCCGCATCGTCGGAGAGCGCCGCGATCTCGAATCCGTTGTAGGCGATCGATCCTGAGTCGACCGGCTCGAGGCCGGCGATGACGTTAAGGAGTGTGGACTTGCCGATGCCCGATTCGCCGAGCACGGCGACCTGCTCGCCGGGGGCGATCTCCATCGAGACCGCCTTCAGCACGGTGCGCCCGCCAAAGCGCTTGGTAACGCCCGAAAGCCTGAGCATGGCGCAAGTCTAGCCGCTCGGCGCAGCCTAGACACCCCGCGGGCCCCCTTGTTAGACTGGACGCGCTCATAAATTGGAGGAGACCACCCGTGCGCACCCCCATCCGGATGCTGGCCGCAGGTTTGGCCGCTGCGTCGCTCGCGTTCGCGCCGCTCGCGTCGGCCCAGCAGAAGATCAAGATCGGCTTCATCACCACGCTCTCGGGCCCCGCCGGCGTGATCGGCAAGCACATGAAGGACTCGGTCGAGCTGGCGCTCGATCACCTCGGCAACAAGATGGGCGGCGTGCCCGTCGAGGTGATCTTCGGCGACGATCAGTTCAAGCCCGACGTCGGCGTGCAGGTCGCCGAGGAGATGCTGAAGAAGCACCAGGTGGACATCATGGCCGGCATCATCTGGTCGCACGTAATGATGGCGGTGGTGCCGGTGGTGACCGGCGCGGGCAAGGTGATGGTCGGCACCAACGCCGGGGCGAGCCCGCTTGCCGGCAAGGCCTGCAACCCGCAGTTCTTCTCCACCTCCTGGAACAACGATCAGTCCCCCGAGGCGATGGGCAAGTACATGCAGGAGCAGAACATCAACGACGTCTACGTGATGGCGCCCAACTACCAGGCCGGCAAGGACATGGTGGCGGGATTCAAGCGCTACTACAAGGGCCGCATCGTCGAGGAGATCTTCACCAAGCCGGGCCAGCAGGATTACCAGGCCGAGATCACGCAGCTGCGCGCCAAGAGCCCGAAGGCGACCTTCGTGTTCTATCCGGGCGGCATGGGCATCCAGTTCGTGAAGCAGTACGTGCAGGCGGGCCTGCGCGAGCGCATCCCGCTCTACTCGGTGTTCACCGTGGACGAGACCACGCTGCCGGCGCTCAAGGAGGCGGCCATCGGTCAATATGAAGCCAGGTTCTGGAGCCCCGACATGAACGTGCCGGCGAGCAAGCGCTTCGTCGCCGACTTCCGCAAGAAGTACGGCTACACGCCCTCGTTCTACGGCGCGCAGAGCTACGACGGCATGATGCTGATCGACTCCGCCGTGCGCATGAACAAGGGCAGCCTTGCCGACACCAAGGCGGTGGTTGCAGCGATGCGCAAGGCGAATTACGACTCGATCCGCGGACCGTTCAAGTGGAACGTCAACCAGATGCCGATCCAGGATTTCTTCCTGCTGCGAGCCGAGCGGGGTGGCGCGGACGGCGTCGAGATGAAGATCCAGAAGAAAGTGTTCAACGACCACAAGGACTCGTACTACCAGGACTGCAAGATGGCGTGGTGAGCCCGCTGGCTCCCCAAGCCTGAAGGGCGCGGCGCCACCGCGCCCTTTTTTGTGCGCCGCACGAGATGAACCTGATCCTGGTCTTCGAGCAGCTGCTGAACGGCATTCAGTTCGGCGTCATGCTGTTCCTGATGGCGGCCGGCCTGACGCTCGTATTCGGCATCATGAACCTCGTCAACCTGGCGCACGGCTCGCTCTACATGGTCGGCGCCTACCTCATGGTGGCCGCGGTGCACTGGACCGGCAACTACCTCGCCGGCGTCGCCCTCGGTCTCCTTGGCACGCTGGTGGTCGGCATGCTGGTGGAGGTGATCGCGCTGCGCACGCTCTACGAGCGCGACCATCTCGACCAGGTGCTCGCCACCTTCGGCCTGATCCTGTTCTTCAACGAGCTGGTCGCCATCGTCTGGGGCCGCACCGCGCTCTACACCTCGCTACCCTCGTGGCTGCAGGGCCATATCGAGATCATCCCCGGCTCGATCTATC
>JAOTWE010000200.1 GCA_029863065.1 Betaproteobacteria bacterium | reverse complement strand
CGGTGGTGATCGGCGTCGGCCTCGTGGTGGGGGCCGTGCTCTGGTACGTGGTGGCGAAGACGCGCCTCGGCATGCTGATCCGCGCCGGTGCGTCCAACCGCACCATGGTGGCCGCGCTCGGCGTCAACATCCGCTTGCTGTACACGGTGGTGTTCGGCTTCGGCGCCGCGCTCGCCGGTCTCGCCGGGCTGATGGCCGGGCCGATTTACGCGGTGCAGCCGGGCATGGGCGAGCTGATCCTGATCCAGGTGTTCGTGGTGATCGTCATCGGCGGCATCGGCTCGATCCGCGGCGCGCTGGTCGGCTCTCTCGTGGTCGGCATCGTCGATACGCTGGGGCGCGCGTTCCTGAAGCCCTTGCTCGGCCAGTTCATCTCGCCGCCCGCCGCCGAGGCCGCCGGGCCGGCGCTCGCCTCGATGCTGATCTACCTCCTCATGGCGCTGGTTCTCTCGTTGCGCCCGGAAGGACTGTTTCCGGCGAAGAGCGGCTGATGCGCGCGCGTGCACTGATTCTGGCCGCCTGCGTGCTGCTGCTGCTCGCAGTGCCGCCGCTGGCGATGCTGTTCAATCAGCCCTACTACATCGACCTGCTCAGACGCGTGCTGATCTTCGCCATCGCGGCAGTCAGCCTCAACCTGATCCTCGGCTACGGCGGGCTGGTGTCCTTCGGCCACGCCGCCTATCTCGGTGTGGGCGGCTATTCAGTGGGCATCCTCGCCTTCTACGGCATCCACAACGGCTGGCTGCAGTGGTCCCTGGCGATCCTCGCCTCGGCGCTGGTGGCGCTCGTCATCGGCGCCATCTCGGTGCGCACGCGCGGCATCTACTTCATCATGATCACGCTCGCGTTCACGCAGATGCTTTACTACCTCGGCGTCTCGGTCGAGGAATACGGCGGCGACGACGGCATGCGCCTCAAGGTGAAGAGCCAGTTTTCGGGCCTCATCGACCTCGACAATCCGATCGCCTTCTACTACCTGGTGCTGGCGCTGCTGCTCGCCGCAACGTACGTGGTGCACCGGCTGGTGAATTCGCGCTTCGGCCTGGTGCTGCGCGCCGCGAAGTCCAACGAGGCGCGCACGCGCGCCATCGGCTTCTCGCCCTATCCCTACCAGCTCGTCGCCTTCGTCATCTCGGGCGCGATCTGCGGGCTGGCGGGCGCGCTGTACGCCAACCATACCGCCTACATCGCGCCGGCGTTCATGGAGTGGACGCGCTCGGGCGAGATCATGTTCATGGTGATCCTCGGCGGCATGGGCACGACGCCGGGGCCGGTGCTCGGCGCCTTCGCTCTGCTCCTGGTGGAGGACCAGCTGGCCGGTTGGACGCAGCATTGGCAGATCATCCTCGGGCCGCTGCTCGTGCTCTCGGTGCTGTTCTTCAGGCGCGGGCTCGCCGGCCTGTTGCCGAAAGGCCGCAAAGATGCCTGAGGCAATCCTCGACGTGCGCGGGCTGCGCAAGTCCTTCGGCGCGCTGGCGGCCACGGACGGCGTCGACCTCGACCTGCGCGAAGGCGAGACGCACGCCATCATCGGCCCGAACGGCGCCGGCAAGACCACGCTCATCAGTCAGCTCGCCGGCAACCTGCGGCCCGACGCCGGCAGCATCCGCTTCGCGGGCGAGGACGTGACGCGCCTCTCGGCGCCGCAGCGCGCGCGCCGCGGCTTCGCGCGCTCGTTCCAGATCACCAGCATCTACCGCGATTTCACCGCGCTCGACAACGTCGCCCTGGCGGTGCAGGCGCACGCTGGCCACAGCTTCCGCTTCTGGCGCCCGGCGCGCGCGGAGCGGCGGCTCCGCGATCCGGCGCGCGCCGTGCTCGAAGAAGTGGGACTCGCGGCGCGCGCCGACGTGCCCGCCGCCAACCTGGCGCACGGCGAGCAGCGCCAGCTGGAGGTGGCGATGGCGCTCGCCACACGCCCGCGGCTGCTGCTCCTGGATGAGCCGGTAGCCGGCATGGGACTGGAAGAATCGCAGCGCATGGTGCAGTTCCTCTCCGGCCTGAAGGGCAAGTGCAGCATCCTCCTCGTCGAGCACGACATGGACGCCGTCTTCACGCTCGCCGACCGCATTTCGGTGCTGGTGTACGGGCGCATCATCGCCGGCGGCGCACCCGAGCAGGTGCGCGCCAATCCCGAAGTGCGCCGCGCCTACCTTGGCGAGGAGGCCTGATGCTGAAGGTCGAAGGCCTGGAGACCGCCTACGGACTGCAGCAAGTGCTGTTCGGCGTATCGCTCGAGATCGCCGCGGGTGAAGTGGTGACGCTGCTCGGCAGGAACGGCATGGGCAAGACTACGACCGTGCTTTCCGTGATGGGCGTGGTGCGACCGAAAGGCGGTCGGGTCACCATGGAAGGCAAGCCGATCTCGGGACTGCCTTCGTACCGCGTGGCCAAAGCCGGCCTCGGGCTGGTGCCCGAGGGCCGGCAGGTCTTTCCCAACCTCACGGTGCGCGAGAATCTCGTCGCCACCGCCGCGAACCGCCGGGGCGCGGATGCGGCCTGGACGCTCGACCGGGTGTACGGCCTCTTTCCCGGCCTCGAGGAGCGCCAGCGCCACTACGGCAACCAGCTCTCCGGCGGCGAGCAGCAAATGTTGGCGATCGCCCGCGCCCTGATGACCAACCCGCGGCTGCTGATCCTGGACGAGGCCACCGAGGGCCTGGCGCCGCTGGTGCGCGCCGACATCTACCGCTCGATCGAGCGGCTGAAGGCCGAGGGCCTGTCGATCCTCGTCATCGACAAGGACGTGCACGCCCTGACCCGCATCGCCGACCGGCACTACGTGCTGGAAAAGGGGCGCGTCGTGTGGCACGGAACCTCGGTCGAGCTGGGTGCGAATCGCGACGTGCAGCACCGCTATCTCGGAGTGTGAGAGGGTACGGCCATGATAAGCGCCGGGCAGAACGAGCTCATGACTCGTATCGGCGCCAGCGCGCCGGCCGGCAAGCTGCGGCGCACAATCATAGTCGACCCAGAATGCATGGGCCGTAGATCATGAGGCACGCTGCATTGGGACTGGCCATCGCTTTGACCTGTAGCCCGATCCCGGGCCAGGCCGAAAACTTCTATTTGTACTGCGTGGGATTGACGCCAGTGGCTGCGGCATCCCGAAGCTTCGTTTCACAGGTTTTCCAGGTTGACGGCGTGGATTTTGCGACCGAAGGAACAGCGGGAAAGACGCTTGCCGAAATCGAGACAACCTGGAGCGATTTCATCGGCTGCGATGTCAGGAACGATCATGGCCACTGCCATTGCACCTATTCCGACTCGTTGCAATCGGCGACGAAATCGCGCGCCGACTATCTTGCGGCAATGCAGGATTCACCGGCCGGATCGGCGAGCGGACAAATGAATCCATCCGGTGTGCGGAGCATCGATCTGCCGCGCGACAGCATCAGCGCGGCCGTTGCAAAGGGGAAAGCGGCGCGGAAATAATCTCCGCAAGGAGAGACCAGCGCGAGGCCTCCGATTCGATTTCCCTTTCCCGGTTCGTCGCCGACCGCAGCGACACGGTGCAGGCTTTGACGGGCACCGACATGGGCGCCCAGCGCCGCACGCCGGCCCGGCAAGGCGGATGCTTCAGACCATGACGTTCGCGCGGCTGCCGCTGAGCCGCATCTGCGGCATCCGATCGCGCGGCCTACGCGTAGCGTTGCGAGAAGCGGGGCAGCGCGCCAACGCGTCGTCCTTTGCTTGCGCTAAAGCACCGTAGGCTTATCCGTCTGCTCGTTGGGATTGAGCCCGCGCGGCGGGAAGTGCCTGCCGAGCAATGCCGTGATCTCGCGAATGCCGATGAGGACCCCCTGCTCGAATCGCCCGTCCCGGAACGCCTCCTGCATGCGCCGGCACACCGCGTCCCAGTCCGCCTGCGACACTTTCGCGCTGATGCCGCGGTCGGCGATGATCTCGATGTTGCCGTCCACCAGCTGCACGTAGATCAGAACACCGCTGTTGTGCTCCGTGTCCCAGACGTCGAGCTGCGCGAAGACCTCGCGCGCGCGCTGGCGCGGGGTGATGCCCCTGAGGATTGGCACGAGGTGGAGCCCCGCCTCGACCGCGAAGCGCAGTTCGCCCGCGTGCGAGCTCTCGGATTCCCGGATTGCGGCTTCGATGCGCGCGAGCGCCGCACGCGGAAAGGCCCGGTAAACGATCCAGGGCGGGGCAAAGAGATGCTTGAGGATGCGTTTCATCTACCAGCTCCCGGATGCCCCGCCGCCGCTGGAGCCGCCGCCGCCACCGCTGAATCCTCCGCCCCCGCCACCCCCGGAGCTCCAGCCGCCGCCCGAGGACCAGCCGCCGCCGGAGGACCAGCCGCCGCGATGGCCCGAGCCCGTTCCAATGAACAGGCTGATGACGAAGGCGACCAGCCCGACGATGACCGCCAACGTCAGGAATCCCGCCACCGCATACACGATGATCCCGGCCGCGACGCCGACCACACCCGAGCCGACGCCCCGCCCCAGGAGCGAGTGCAGGACATTGGCGAGCACCGCGATGAAGATGAAGCCGATGAACAGGTTTTCGGCGCCAAACCGTGTTCGCGGCGCGGTGGAGCGTTGCGCAGGCGGCGGCATGGCCTCGCCCTGCACCAGCTTCGCGATGCGGTCTGCGCCGGCAGAGATGCCGCCGTAGAAATCTCCCTGCTTGAAGCGCGGCGTAATCTCCTCGTCAATGATGCGCTTCGCGTACGCATCCGGAATCGCGCCCTCGAGGCCCCGCCCCACCTCGATGCGCAGTTTGCGGTCGTTCTTGGCGATGAGCAGCAGCACGCCGTCGTCGACGTTCTTGCGCCCAAGCTTCCACTGATCGAAGACCCGGATGGCGTACTGCTCGATGGCTTCAGGCTGCACGGTGGGCACCATCAGGATCGCGACCTGGCTGCCCTTCTTGGTTTCCAGCGCCGCGAGCTTACGCTCGAGCGTCGCGCGCTGTTCCTGGGACAAGGTCGCGGTAAGGTCGGTGACCCGAGCGAGGAGCGGCGGCACCGGTACCTGCGCCGGGGACAACTGCGCAGCAATTGACAGCACTGCCGCCAGCAGCACCCGCGGCAGCTTTCCTTCGCTCATGACTGCCTACTTGGCAGGAGCAGGAGCCGGCGCCACGGGGGGCTTGCCGAAGTCGACCTTGGGCGGTTGCGCGATCGCCTTTTCGTTGTCGACCGTGAACTGCGGCTTTTCCTTGAAGCCGAAGACCATCGCCGTGAGATTGGTCGGAAACTGCACGACCACGGTGTTGTATTCCTGGACCGACTTGATGTAGCGGTTGCGTGCTACGGTGATCCGGTTTTCCGTGCCCTCGAGCTGCGCCTGCAGGTCGCGGAAGTTCTGGTCGGACTTGAGCTGCGGGTAATTCTCCACGATCACCATCAGGCGGGACAGCGCGGAAGTGAGCTCGCCTTGCGCCTGCTGGAAGCGGGCAAACGCCTGCGGATCGTTGACGAGCTCCGGCGTCGCCTGGATCGAGCCCACCTTGGCGCGCGCGTTGGTCACGCCGAGGAGCACGGCCTGTTCCTGGCCGGCAAAGCCCTTCACGGTCTCTACAAGGTTGGGAATCAGGTCGGCCCGTCGCTGGTACTGGTTGACGACCTCGGCCCACGAGGCCTTGATCTGCTGGTCCCCGGCCTGCATCGTGTTGTAGCCGCATCCCGACAGCATCACAAACAGCGCCATCGCAACCGCCAGAAATCGCCACTTCATGATTGCCCTCCGCAAGATCGTGACGTACTGCCTTTATGTGCGGGCGATCGCCGCCTGCTTCAAGCCCGGCATCGCCCTGACGCGGTAGCGCACCACCCGGCACGCGTAACCGCCTTGCATTTCCCGACCCATGCCCACCCCCGCCACAACCCTTTTTGCATTCTGCTGCGTTTA
>JAOTWE010000056.1 GCA_029863065.1 Betaproteobacteria bacterium | reverse complement strand
CGCTGGTGGAGGTGTTCGTGCTGGGCGTGGCGCTCGCCGTGTCGGCCGTCCCCGAGGGGCTGCCGGTGGCGCTCACCGTGGCGCTCGCGGTGGGCATGCAGCGCATGTCGCGCCGCAACGTGATCGTGCGGCGCCTGGTGGCGGTGGAGGCGCTCGGCTCCTGCACGCACATTGCCTCCGACAAGACCGGCACGCTCACGGTAAATCAGCTCACCGTGCGCCGGGTGCAGTTCCCCGGCGAGCCGCCGTGGGAAGTCACGGGCGAAGGCGCGTCCCCCAAGGGCACCTTCCTCGTGCCGCAGGGTGCCGAGCGCGCCGGGCGCGAGCCGCTGCTCGCGCGCCTCGCGCGTGCGGCGGTGCTTGCCAACGAAGGGGTGCTCGCCGAGCGCGACGGCGCGTGGGTGGCGCGCGGCGACGCGGTGGACGCGGCGCTGCTCGTCATGGCCCGCAAGACCGGCCTGGAGCGCGAAGCCGCCGAGGAGGCTGCGCCGCCGCTCGCCGCCATCCCCTACGAGCCGGAGCAGGCGTTCTCGGCCAGCTTCAACGCGGAGGCCGGCGGCGCGTGCGCCTCGGTGAAGGGCGCGCCCGAGACGGTGCTCGCCATGTGCTCGCGCATGGCGCGCGCGGACGGCGAGGCGCCGCTCGAGGCCGATGACGTGCGCATGCAGGTGGCCGCACTTGCCGGCGAGGGCTACCGCGTGCTGGCGCTTGCCGACGGGCCGCTCGGGCTGCGCGCCGACGAGTCGTTCTCGCGCGAGCACCTGCGCGGGCTCGTGTTCATCGGCCTCGTGGCGATGAGCGATCCGCCGCGGCCCGAGGCGCGCGGCGCAATCGACGCCTGCCGCCGCGCCGGCATCGCCGTGTCGATGATCACCGGCGACCATCCGGTCACCGCGTTCTCCGTCGCGCGCGACCTGGGCTTCGCGCGCGAGCCGCGCGAGGTCGTCACCGGCCCCGAGATCGCGCAGGCGCTCGCCGAGGGTGAGCCGGCGCTCGACGCGCTGGTCGCAAACGCGCGCGTCTTCGCACGCGTCGAGCCGCAGCACAAGACCGCCATCGTCGAGGCGCTGCAGCGCCGCGGCCATTTCGTCGCCGTCACCGGCGACGGCGTGAACGACGCGCCGGCGCTACGCGCCGCGCAAGTCGGCGTCGCGATGGGCGCGAGCGGCACCGACGTGGCGCGCGAGACCGCCGACCTGGTGCTCACCGACGACAATTTCGCCAGCATCGTCGCCGGGGTGGAGGAAGGGCGTGTCGCCTATGCCAACGTGCGCAAGGTGATCTTCCTGCTGGTGTCCACGGGCGCGGCGGAGATCGTGCTGTTCATGCTGGCGCTCGCCGCGAACGTGCCGCTGCCGCTGATGGCGGTGCAGCTGCTGTGGCTCAACCTGGTCACCAACGGCATCCAGGACGTGGCGCTCGCCTTCGAGCCGGCCGAGGGCGACGAGCTCTCGCGTCCCCCGCGCGCGCCGCGGGAGCGCATCTTCAACCGGCTGATGATCGAGCGCGTGGCGCTCGCCGCGGTGGTCATCGGCGGGCTCGCCTTCGCGGTGTTCGCCTGGCTGCTCGCGCGCGGCGTGCCGGAAGCCGAGGCGCGCAATGCGACGCTGCTCCTCATGGTGCTGTTCGAGAACGTGCAGGCATTCAACAGCCGCTCGGAGACGCGCTCGGTGTTGCGCCACGATCCGCTGCGCAACAAGCTGCTGCTGTTCGGCACGATCGCCGCGCAGCTGGTGCACATCGGCGCGATGTACACCCCGGGCCTGAGCGGCGTGCTGGGCGTGCAGCCGGTGTCACTCGAGCTGTGGGCGGGGCTGCTCGCCATCGCGCTGCTGATTTTGCTGGCGATGGAGGCGCACAAGCGCCTGCGCGGCGCGCGCTGAACGCCGCCTCAGCCGCCGAAGCCGTCCGCCACCCGCACGTCGAGCAGGCGCGGGCCGCCGCTCGCCATCGCTTCGCGCAGCGCCGGCGCGAAGTCCTGCGGGTCGCTGACGCGCACCGCCGGCACGCCCATCGACTGCGCGAGCGCGACGTAGTCGATCTCCGGATCGCGGATGTCCATGCCGACGAAGCGGTCGGTCTTGCGCATGGAAATGAGCCGCTCCTTGAGGATGCGGTAGCTGCGGTTGTTGGCGATGACGTAGGTGATCGGCAGCTTCTCGTGCGCCGCGGTCCACAGCGCCTGGATGCCGTACAGGGCGCTGCCGTCGCCGACGAGCGCCGCCACCGGGCGCCCGGGCAGCGCCAGACTCACGCCTACCGCGCCCGGCAGCGCAAAACCCAGGCCGCCACTCGCCAGGCCGTAGTAGCTCTGCGGGTCGCGCCGCGCAAGGAGCGACGGCAGGGCGTTCGCCGACGTAAGCGCCTCCTCGACTACTACGGCATCCTTCGGCAGCGACTCGGCGAAGCGCAGCATGAGGAAGGCGGGGTCGATCGGCTTTTCCTCGGCGGCGGCGAGCGCCGCGAGGCGCGCCGCGCCGCGCTTCGCGCTCCAGTTGCGCAGCGCCAGCGCCGCAAGGCGTGCCTCGGCCGCCGCCGGGCGCGCGGCACGCACGAGCGGCAGCAGCGCACGCAGCGTCTCGCGCACGTTTGCCTGCACGGCGAACTCGGTGGGATGGTTCTTGCCGATTTCCCAGTCGCGTTCGCTGATATGCATCACCGGCATGCCCGCGGGCAGCGGATCGACCGCGCTGTACACCGACATGCGCAGCAGGTCCGAGCCCAGGCAGAGCAGCAGGTCGAAGGGCTCGAGCGCCGCGCGCACCTGCTTCTGGTTGCGCGTCAGCGCGCCCAGGTAAGCGCGGTGCTCGCTCGGAAATTGCGCGCAGTAGGGCACCGACTGCTGGTAGACGCCGGCGCCCAGCAGCTCGGCGAGCTCGGCGGCCTCGGCGAAGGCGTCGTGCACCGCGAGCTCCTGCCCGGCGATGATCACGGGATTGCGCGCGCCGAGCAGCTTCGTCGCGAGGCGCGCGAGCGCCTCGTCGGAGGGCCGGTTGCGGCTGTCGATGCGCGTCGGCCGGCCCAGGTCGAGCTCGGCCTGCTGCTCGAGGACGTCGCCGGGCAGCGAGATGAACACCGGCCCGGTCGGCGGCGTGAGCGCCACCTTGGCGGCGCGGTGCATGATGAGCGGCAGATCCTCTACGCGCGTCACCTCGATTGCCCATTTCACGAATGGCTGCGCGACCGGCACGAGCGGCGCGTAGAGCAGCGGCTCGAGCAGGCCGTGGCCCTGCTCCTGCTGGCCCGCGGTGAGAATCAGCGGCGAGCCCGAAAATTTCGCGTTATAGAGCGCGCCCATGGCATTGCCCAGCCCGGGCGCGACGTGCACGTTGCAGGCGGCAAGCCGGTGCGAAGCGCGCGCGTAGCCGTCGGCCATGCCGACCACGACGGACTCGTACAGGCCGAGCACGTACCTCAGTTGCGGGTAGTCGGGCACCACCTCCATGATCGGCAGCTCGGTGGTGCCCGGGTTGCCGAACAGGTGCGTGACGCCCTCGTCGACGAGGAGCTGGAGGAAAGCGCTGCGGCCGGATATGGCGGTCATGGGCGCGTCAACGTATCACAAAGGCGAGCACCGCCAGGACCTGCGCCAGGACCACAGCGGCGATCACGCCGCGCGTCAGCCGCTCGCGCGGCGTGACGAAAGCGCTGTCGTAGACGAAGCGCTCCGAAGCGATTTGCCCCAGCGGCACACCGAGCTCGGCCAGGCTCATCTCGACCGAGTCGATCATCGCGGGCGGCCCGCACACGAAGTACAGCCAGCCGGGCGCGTCCTTGCGCGGCATGCACGCCTTGAGGTTGGCGAGATCGGCGCGGCCGCGCAGGCCGGTCCAGTCCGCGGGCGGCTCGGCGACGATAAAGTGCAACTCGCGCCCCGGGGCGCGTGCCATGACCTCCAGCTCGGCGCGCGCCACGAGCTGCGCGGCCGAGCGGTCGGCATAGACGATCTTCAGCGGCCGCGGGTCGTGAGTTGCGACGATCTCGCGCGCGAGGCTCAGGATGGGTGCGATGCCCGCGCCGCCGGCGATCAGCATGATGCCGACGCCCCTGCGGCCGGCGAGCGTGAAATCGCCGTAAGGGCCGTCGACGTAGGCAACGGTGCCGGGCAGCACGCCGCCGATGGCGCTCGTGAAGTCACCTGCCTCCTTTACCAGGAACTGCAGGCGCGGCAGCTGGCCCGGCGCCGAGGCGATGGAAAACGGGTGCTCGGTGATGCGGCCGAGCGCGTGGTGCAGCTTGAGCCACACGAACTGGCCGGCGTCAAAGCGGAAATCGCTTGCCGTCTCGGGCTCGAGCACCACGCGCCACAGGCGCTCGGCTTCCGGCGCGACGATGGCGACGCGCCACCGGTGCCGCGTCTGCAGCAGCGGCTTCACGAGGTAGACCACCGCGAGCGACGCGAGCGCCACGGCGCAAGCCGCGAGCCAGAAGCCGCGCAGCCACGGGTCCTGCGCGTAGCGCCCGGTGTCGAGGACGTGGTGCGCGCCTAATGCGGCGGTCGCCAGCGCGCCGAGGCCGTGCGACAGGCGCCAGACCTCGTACGACCAGCGCAGCTGCGAGCGGAACCACGCGAAAGCGACCAGCATCAGGAGCAGCATCCAGGCGAGCATGCCGCTGACGGTGGCCGCGGGCGTGAGCAGGACGCGCGCCGCGGCGCCTGCACCATAGGCCGGGCGCTCGCTGTACGCCGGCGCGTACAGGAACGGGTGGAAGAGCAGGAAGGCGAGCGCGGCGATCGCCATCAGCTGGTGAAAGCGCATCGTCAGGTCCATGCCGATACGCGCCGAAAGGCGCCGGTAGCGGCCCGAGAGCGCGAACTCGGTCAGCAGCACGGCGAAGCCGGCCATCGCGAGCCCGGAGGACAACTCGTCCAGCCAGGGGCGGCGCGGCAGTCCCTGCGCGGCGGCGAGCGCGAGCGGCAGCAGGGTGAAACCAAGGTACAGGCCGAGCAGGAGCGTGATGCGCGCGGCGGGCGTCACCGGACCCTCACGGCACGAGCATGACCGGCACCGGGCTGAGGTGCACCGTCTTCAGCGCTACCGAGCCGAGCAAGGCGTGGTGGGCGGCGCCCAGGCCGCGCGCGCCCATGACGATGAAATCGGAGCGCAGTTCGCCGGCGAGGCGCACGATCCTCGCCGCCGGCTCGCCGGCCGGCGCATGCACGCGGTTCTCGATGCCCGCGGCCGCAAGCGCCGCGCGCGCTTCGCGCGTCGCCTCCTCGCTCAGCCTTCCGCCCCACTGCGCGAGAACATCGTCATGCGGCGGCAGCAGCGCGGCGAACAAGGGGAGCGGTTCCTGCACGTAGACCATGTCCACGGCCGTCTCGCCGAGCCACGGCGGCCGGCCCGCAAGCCAGTGCGCCGCTTCGCTAGCGTGCGCGGAACCGTCCATCGCCAGCAGCACGCGCTGCTCGCGGCCGAAAGCGGTCGGCAGGCGCGCGTCTGCCTTGACCAGGATTACCGGTACTTTGGCGCGATGTACGACTCGCGTCGCCACGGAACCGAGCACGAAGGCGGAAATTTGCCCCATGCCGCGCGTGCCCATCACGATCAGCTCGGCGCGCCGGGCAGCCGCCTCGTCGAGCAGCGCTTGCGCGGCGATACCCATGCGCACCTCGCTTTTCACGTCCAGGCCTGCTGCGGCGAGCATGGCAAGAGCAGCCTTCAGGATCAGCTGGCCCTCGTCGATCAAGGCGCTCTCGATCGCCCCGGAGTCCGGCTTGGGCTCTGGCCAGAGGCTGAGCGGAAGCGCTTGCACGTTCACCAGGAGGGGCACGAACGCCGGATGCGCGCCGTGGTAGCCGGCAACCAGGCGCACTGCCTGCAGCGCGGCTGGCGACCCGTCCACGGGCACGAGCACGATCACTAATGCGGCGCCGCCGTCAACATCATGCAGCGAATTTACACCACCGGCAACGGAGGGCCACCGTGGCGCGGTGGCGAGATTCGATGCTCAGCGACGAGCCGCCAGCACGCGCTCCAGGCCCGCGATGTCGAGGATGCGGACGTGCTTCTGCTGCACCTCGATCAAACCCTCCTTCTGGAACGCGGAGAACAGCCGGCTCACCGTCTCCAGCTTCAGGCCGAGGTGGCTGCCGATCTCATCGCGCGTCATGCGCAGGTGGAATTCAGTCGACGAATAGCCGCGGCGCAGGAAGCGCTTCGACAGGTTGAGCAGGAACGTCGCCAGGCGCTCCTCGGCGCGCATCGAGCCGAGCAGCATCATGATGCCGTGGTCGCGTGCGATCTCGCGCGCCAGCACCGCGTGCAGGCGGCGCTGCAGCGCCGGGATGTCGCGCGACACGTCCTCGATCAGGGCGTAGGGCAGGATGCAGACTTCGCTGTCCTCGAGGCTGATCGCGGTGCCGTGGTAGGCGCCGCCGATGCCGTCCATGCCGAGCAACTCGCCGTTCATGAAAAAGCCCGTGACCTGCTCGCGGCCGTCGTTGTCGAGCAGGCTGGTCTTGAAGAAGCCGCTGCGGATGGCGTATACGGCGCTGAACTCGCCGCCCGCCTGGTAGAGCGCCTCGCCGCGCTTCACGCGCCGCCGGGCGTACACCAGGTTCTCGACGCGCTGCAGGTCCTCGTCGCACAGGCCGGCGGGCAGGCACAGCTCGCGCAGGTTGCAGCTGGAACAGGTGACCTCGAACTTGCTCGCGGCGGCTGGGTGGATGGCGGTTACCGAGTTCATGGCGTGCCTTTTGGAGTTGTCAATGTGCCTGTGCGACGCGCGCGGCGACGATGTCCCGTACGCGCCCGAAGTCGAGGGCCTTGTCGAAGAAATCGCGCGCGCCGAGCTGCAGGGCGAGGCGCCGGTACGGATCGGAATCGAAACTGGAGAGCATGTAAACGTCGATCTGCGGCGCGCGTTCGTGCACCGCGCGCAGCACGTCGAAGCCGCTGCCTTGCGCGAGGCGGATGTCGAGCACGACGATGTCCGGCTGCTCCGCGAGGATGTCCTGCGTCGCCTCGTCGGCGCGCGCGGCCATGCCCACGACGCGCGCGCCGGGCACGGCATCGAGCATCTCGAGCAAACGCTCGCGCACCAGGGGCGAATCCTCGACCAGATAGATGGTCTGCGTATGCATGCCGCCAGTTTGGCGGCATGGCGCTGCTCGCGGTATCGGCGCGGGCCGCGGTCGCGCGCCGGAAAACGCGCTCTCGCGGCCTAGGACTTTTCCTACAGCAGCTTGTGCTCCAGGGCGTAGCGCACGAGTTCGGCGGTGCCGGCGAGGCCGAGCTTCTCCTGCACCCGCGCCTTGTGCGTGCTCACGGTCTTCACCGACAGGTGCAGCCGCCGCGCGATGTCGCCCGGGGTGCTGCCCGCGGCGAGCAGCTTGAGGACCTCGAACTCGCGATCGGAGAGCCGCGTGTGCGGCGGGCCGTCGCCGCCGGCACCCAGGATCAGCTGGGCGGCGGCCGCATCCGACACGTGCACGCCGCCGGCGGCGATCTTGCGCAGGGCAACGAGCAGCTGCTCGGCGGCGCTGTCCTTGGTCAGGTAGCCCGAGGCGCCCGCCTTCAGCGCGCGCACCGCGTACTGCTGCTCGCCGTGCATCGACAGGACCAGCAGTCCGAGCCCGGGTTTTTCGGCCTTCAGGCGCTTGATCAGGTCGAGCCCGGCGAGCCCGGGCATCGACATGTCGAGCACCGCGACGTTGTAGTCGTTGGCCCGCACCAGCGCCAGCGCCTGGTCGCCGTCGGCCGCTTCGCCGGCCACCTGCAGGTCGGCGCTTGCGGCGAGAATGCGCTTCAGGCCATCGCGCACGATCTCGTGGTCGTCGGCGATCAGCACGCGGATCATGCGGCACCGCCGCTGCGCGCCGGAACCCGGGCGCTGACGCGCGTGCCGCCGCGGGGCGCGCGGGTCACCTCCAGCGTGCCGCCGAGGTAGGCGACGCGCTCGCGCATGCCCTTCAGGCCGAGCGCGCGCTGCTTGTCGGCGTCGCCCGCGGCGATGCCGCGCCCGTCGTCCTCGACCTCGAAATACACCTGGCCGTCGGCGGCGTTCAGCGCCACCCAGGCGTGCGAGGCGCGCGCGTGCTTGGCGATGTTGGTGAGCGATTCCTGCACCGCGCGGTAGATCGCGGTCGCGACGTGGCCGTCCACGCCGGCGAAGGCGCCATCGCCGGCGACTTCGATTTCGCAGGCGATGCCGGAGCGGTTCGCGAAATCGTTGACCAGCCAGGTCGCCGCGTCGGCAAGGCCCAGGTCGTCGAGCATCAGCGGCCGCAGATCGGCGGAAATGCGCCGCGTCGAGGCGACCGTCCGGTCGAGCAGGGCGCCCATGGTCGCGGCGCGGGCGGCGAGCTCGCCGTCGGCGGCCGGCAGCCGCTCGCGCAGCCAGGCGAGGTCCATTTTCAGCGCGGTCAGCAGCTGCCCCAGCTCGTCGTGCAGCTCGCGCGCGATCCGCGTCTTCTCGTCCTCGCGCGCCTCGAGCACGCGCGCCGAGAGCTCGCGCAGTTCCCGCTGCTGGCGCAGGAGCATTTGCTCGTGCTGCCGGCGCGGCGTGGTGTCGCGCAGGATCACCGTGAAATGCCGGCTGCTGGGCTCGCCCGCCTGCGAGATCGAGGCCTCGATGGGGAACTCCTCGCCATCAGCGCGCAGCGCCCACAGGGTGGTGGAGTCGCCCATGCGCCGGCTGGTCTCCCCCGTACGGTCGAATCCTTCCAGGTGGCCGCGGTGCGCGGCGCGGAAGCGCTGCGGAATGAAGCGCTCGAGCGGCACGCCGATCGCCTGCTCGCGGCTGCAGCGGAAGGCCAGCTCCGCGGCGCGATTGAACAGGACGATCGTCTGCTGCGCATCGACGGTGATGATCGGGTCCATCGCCGATTCGACGATGGCGGCGAGGCGCGCCTCGCTGACGTCGCTCTGCCCGCCCCAAACGGCGACGGCCCAGAGCGTGGCCGCCACGCTCAGGCTGACCACCAGCATGTCGACCAGGATCACGGTCCCGAGCAGCCAGGGCGCGTCAATGCCGCGCAGGAACGCGACCGTATTCGCGGCCAGGAGCGCGGCCACGGCGGCACCCCCGCCGGCGAGGACCGCTGGGTGGCGCAATACGCTGCGTTTGACCGTAATCAAGGTGCCGCCGCAATTTCCCCGGAAAGTGACACCCGATGCACTACCCCGCCTCCGATCTGGTCATCGACCCCGTCCTGATCCGCAAGTACGACGTCAGCGGGCCGCGCTACACCTCGTACCCGACGGCGGACCGCTTCGTCGAGGCCTTCGGCGAGGCCGAGCTGCGGCAGTGGCACGCCAAGCGCAATATCGGCGGCTTCAGCCAGCCGTTGTCCGTGTACGTCCATCTGCCATTCTGCGATACGGTCTGCTACTACTGCGCCTGCAACAAGGTAGCGACGCGCGACAAATCGCAATCGGCCCAGTATATCAAGTACTTGGAGAAGGAACTGGCGCTGCTCGAGCCCTCTCTGGACGGCGTACAGCCGATCGGCCAGATGCACTGGGGTGGGGGTACGCCGACATTTCTCGCGCGCGACGAAATCCAGGCCCTGATGGTCTCGATCGAGCGCCGCTTCCGGCGCCAGCCTGACTGCGAGTGCGCCATCGAGATCGATCCGCGCACCTCGCCACCGGGAACGATGGCATTCCTCGCCGACCTGGGCTTCAACCGCGCTTCGCTGGGGGTGCAGGATTTCGACGCGCAGGTGCAGAAAGCGGTGCACCGCATCCAGAGCGAGGAGCAGACGCGCCGCGTGGCGGGGGAGGCGCGCGCGGCGGGATTCCGCTCGCTGAACGTCGACCTGATCTACGGCCTGCCCAAACAGACGCTGAACAGTTTCGATCGCACGCTCGACCAGGTGATCGCGCTCGACCCGGATCGTGTCGCGCTCTACAACTATGCGCATCTGCCGACGATATTCAAGCCGCAGCGGCGGATCGTCGCGGCCGACCTGCCCGGCGCGGAAAGCAAGCTGCAGATCCTCAGCCTCGCCATCGGCCGGCTGACCCGCGCCGGCTACCTCTACATCGGCATGGACCATTTTGCGCGCCCGGACGACGAGCTGGCCCTGGCGCAGTCGCAGGGGCGGCTGCAGCGCAATTTCCAGGGCTATTCGACACGCCGCGGCAGCGACCTCATCGGGCTGGGCGTCTCGGCGATCGGCAGCATCGGCCCCACGTACTACCAGAACGAAAAGCGCCTCGAGGATTACTACGGCGAGCTCGACGCGGGACGCCTGCCGGTGACGCGCGGCCTCGAGCTGACGCCGGACGACCTCGTGCGCCGCGCCGTAATCCAGGGGCTGGCGTGCCATTTCCGCCTCTCCATCGAATCCGTGGAGCTGTCCTACCTGGTGGACTTCAAGAAATATTTCGCTCCGGAAATGGACATGCTGCGCCGGCTCGAGGCCGAAGGCCTGGTCGAGCTCCAGGACGACTGGATCGTGGTGACCCCCAAGGGACGTCTGCTGGTGCGCTTGGTGTGCGCGGTGTTCGACCGCTACCTGCGCGAGCGCCAGGCGCGCGCCGAGTACTCCAAGGTGATCTGACATGGAGGCGCTGCTGCTGGCGATGTTCCTGTTCGGACTCGCCAGCGGGTTGCACTGCGTGGGCATGTGCGGCGGCGTCGTCGCCGCCTTCTCGTCGCGGCGCCTCATCGCGATCGTCGACGCGTCGCGCCCTGCGCCCGAGTGGCGGCGGCAGCTCGCCTTCAACGCCGGCCGCGTTGCGACCTACGCGCTCGCCGGCGCCGCCGCCGGGGCGCTCGGCGGCGCGGCGCAACTCATGCAGGACGTGCTGCCCGCGCAGACCGCGCTGTTCGTTCTTGCGCAGGGCGCGTTGATCCTCGTCGGCCTGCATCTGGCCGGCGCGGGGCGTGTGCTCGCGCGGCTGGAGGACCTCGGCGCGCCGCTGTGGCGGCGCGTGCAACCGGCGGTGGCACGCCTGTGCGCAGCGCGCGGGCCGCTGGCGGCGCTTGCGGCCGGCGCCCTCTGGGGCGTGCTGCCCTGCGCCATGGTGTACGGCGCGCTCGCCACGGCGACGCTCGCCGGCGGTGCCGTGCTGGGCGCGCTCGCCATGCTGGCGTTCGGCGCAGGGACGCTGCCCTGGCTGTTGGCCGCCGGCGCTTCGCTGTCACGCCTGCGCGGCTGGGCAGGACTTGCGCGCCTGCGCGTCGCCGCCGGCGCGCTGCTGCTTGGCATGGGCGTCTTCGGGCTGGCGCGCGCCTCCGAGCTGGGCGCCGCGCTGCGCGCGGGATTCCTGTGTCTGACCTGAATTGAGGGCGCCGGCGCGCCCTGGAAGCAAGCCTAGCGTGTTACCAGCACGGGCAGCTTCGAGTGCGCGAGCACGCGCGTCGTCTCGCTGCCCAGGATCAGTCCGCCGAGGCCGCCGCGGCCGTGCGAGGTGATCGACAGCAGGTCGCAGCGCTTCGCCTTCGCCACGCGCAGGATGCCCGCCCAGGGCTGCTCGGCGGTGACGATCTGCGTCGCGCAGGCCACGCCCGCGGCCTCAGCCTCGATCTGCACCGCGGCGAGCGCCTTGCGCGCGGCCTTTTCCGAAGCTTCCTTGTACTGCTGCGGCGAGACCGGAACGCCGTAGGTCACGCCTTCGGAGTACATGGGCGTGCGCCAGGGCGCGATGACGCTGACACCCGTCACCTTCGCGCCGAGCGCGGCGGCGAGCCGCACGCCGGCCTTGATGCCCTTGACCGCAAGACTGGAGCCGTCGGTGGCGACCAGGATGTGCTTGAACATGTGGCCTCCTTCAGATTGACGCCTTCAGTATGGCTGCGCGCCGGCTGCAGGGATTGACTTGCGTCAACGTCCGTCCGGACGTTCAACTGCGCGCCGTGCGCTCGAGGCCCGCCCTGTCGAGCAGCAGCACCTCGCGCCCGGCCAGCCGCACCAGCCCGCCGTGCGCCAGCTCGTGCAGGGCGCGCGAGAAGGTTTCCTTGGTCATGCCGAGCCGCGCCGCGATGATCTTCTTGGCGGCCGGCAGGGTGACGCGCGTGGCGCCCGGCTCATGCGCGAGCGACTCGAGATAGGCGGCGAGGCGCGGGGTGGCGCCGTGCATGGTGGTGGCCTCGAAATCGCACACCAGCTCGTGCATGCGCTGGCACAGGCTCGCGATCAGGCTGCGCGCGAAGTGCGCGTCGCGCTCGAGCAGCTCGAGCAGCGGCGCCGCCGGCACCAGCACCAGCCGCGTGTCGACCAGCGCCACCGCGTCGAGCGGCAGCGGCCGCTGCAGGAACAGCACCACTTCACCGAAGGTCTGCGACGGTCCGACCAGGCGCAGCACGCGCTCCGCGCCGGCGCCGCCGTGCAGCACGAGTTTCACCATGCCGTAGGTGACGGCGAACAGACCCGGCACCGTCTCGCCGCTTTGCGCCACGATCTCGCCGCGCCGGGCGTGCAGCGTGCGCGCGTGGCGCACGATCTCCGCGAGGTGCGGGCGCGAGACGTGCTGGAACAGCGGCAGCCGGGCGATCGCGCCCGCGGCCACGGGCTCGCGCGGCGCGGCGCTCATGGCCCCTCCGGCGACGACAGCAGCCGCATCAGCCAGAAGGCGGCGAGCGCGAGCGGCAGGATGATGGCGAAGAACGCCACCTGCCGGTTCTCGAAGCGCGTGCCGCGCTTGCGCTCGATCCAGTCGAGCAGGCGGTCGGCACCGAAGTACAGCGCGACCGCTACGAGCGTGAACCAGACGATGTCCATAGGGATCTCAGTACGATGACGACGAAAAGGAGCCCGCCGGCGACCGCGGCGAGGCCGCCGAGGCCCATCAGGCCCATGGCGGCGACCTGTTCGGCACCGCGCAGCGCCTGCTCGGCGCCGGCCACCTTGCGCTGCACGCCGTAGCCGCCCGACCACGCCAGGCCGAGTACGTGGGCGAGCTGGCCCGCGCCGTAGAGCCAGGGCTGCAGCGTCGCCAGGCGCGCCGCGGGGCGCGCGCAGCCGAGGCGCGGCAGCAGGTGGTAGGTCAGCCCCATGAAGGCGAGCGTCACGCCGACGATGGCGCCATGGTAATGGGCCGGAATCTTCACGTTGCTGCCGTGGATGGCCAGGCCGATGAGGCCGCCGGCGCCGAACAGGAGCAGGGACCAGGCAAGGGCGGCGCGCAGCGGGCGCTCGCCGGCCTGCGCGCGCGGCGCCGTGACCAGCGCGTACAGCACCGCCAGGCCGAAGGGCACGATGGCGAGGCCGCCGCCGATGCGCATCAGCCAGGTCTGCAGCCGGTAGTGCTCGACGGAGGTGATGTCGTAGGCGAGATAGATCACGGGCGTCGCGAACACCGACGCCAGGCCGATGGCGAACAGCAGCAAGACGATCCGCGGCGAGAGCGGCGCGCGTGCGCCGCCCGCCTCGGCGAGCGCCAGCCAGGCGGCGAACATCAGCAGCGTCCAGGTGAACTGCAGCACGTGGCCGCCGCCCCAGAACAGCACTTCGAAGTACGCCTTGCCTGCGAGTTCCGCGGGCAGTGCCAGGTACGACCAGGCAAAGGCGATGAGCGCCACCGCCGCCGACACCGCGGCCGCGCTCAGCCCGAAGCCGAGCGCCGCGGCACCGCCGGGTCGCGTGCCCACGCGCCGCGCAGCGAGCATCGAGCGTGCCACGAGCAGCGCGCACCCCGCCGCGAACAGCGTAAGGCCGCCGAGAAACACGGGGCCGTCGAGCACCGGCACGTAGTTGCTCATCACCGGCGGCTCGGTGCCGAGGAAGGGCGCCGCGCACATGACGAGGGTGCCTGCCGCCGCCGCCGCAAGCCCGGCCCAGCCCAGGGCAAGCTGGCGCGTGCCGCCGTTC
>JAOTWE010000288.1 GCA_029863065.1 Betaproteobacteria bacterium | reverse complement strand
CGGCGGCGGCAGGCGATCGAGCAGAGCCTGCGCAAGATACGGGCCGCGGGGCGTACCCCCGGCATGCCGGCGACCGCGGAAGCCGTGCGCGACGCCTTGGGCAAAGGCGTGCGTTATATTTACACGCACCTGCCGCGCCTGATGGCGAGCAGCGCTAAGGCCTATCTGCTGAACGCGAGGAACTGACGGCTCCGGCAACCGGCCGCCACGCACCTTGAACCCTCCGCGCCTGCTCGCCTACCTGATGAGCGCTTTTGCCGTGCTGGCGGTGGGGATCGTCGCGCACACGCTGACCCGGCTGGTGCCGCTGCCGCATATGTCCGTGCTGTTTCTCGCCGCGGTGATCACGAGCGCGGCGCTGTGGGGCCTCGGGCCATCGCTGTTCGCCGCGGTCCTCAGCGTCGCCGGCGGCAGCTACTTCTTCTACTCGCCGATCTACAGCTTCGACGTCGCCAGTTCCCAGGATATCGCCGACCTCGCAATGTTCCTCCTTGTCGCGGCGCTCACCAGTCGGCTGGCGGACGGCGTGCGCCGCCAGGCGCGCGAGATCGCCGACGCCCGCGTCAAGGTGCAGGGCGAGGCGCTGCGCGAGGCACTGATCAATTCCGTGTCGCATGACCTGCAGACGCCGCTGGCGTCGATTCTCGGCGCCGCCACCACTCTCGAAACCCTCGGCGAGCACGGCGATCAGCGCGCCCGGCGCGATCTGGCGGCGACGATTCGCGAGGAGGCGGAGCGCCTGGCGAGCTACATCGGCAACGTGCTCGATCTGACGCGCATCCGCGCCGGCCAGTTGGCGCCGCGCCTGGAGCTGGTGGAGCTCGCGGACATCGTCAATGGCGCCTTGCGCCGCAAGGAGAAGGCGCTCGCCGGCCACGTGCTGCGCGTCGACCTGCCGCCCGACCTGCCGATGCTGCGCCTCGACCTGTTCCTCATGGAGCATGCGGTGGCGAACGTGCTCGACAACGCGGCGAAGTATTCGCCGGCGGGCTCCGAAGTCAGCATCGTTGCGTCGGTGCAGAATGGTGAGGTGGTGCTGGAGATCGCCGATCGCGGCAGTGGCATACGTGCGGAAGATCGCGAGCGCGTCTTTGATTCCTTTTACCGCGGCGACGCGCACGCCGGCGGACCGCCGGCCGGCACCGGACTCGGCCTCGCCATCTGCCGTGCCTTCGTCGAGGCGAACGGCGGCAGCGCGACCGTGTTCAGCCCCGGACCCGGGCACGGCGCCTGTGTGCGCCTGTGCCTTCCCGTCCAGGCCGGCGCGCACCAGACGGCTGTCGCTGCGAAATGACCGCAGCCCGGCCGCAGGTCCTGGTCGTCGACGACGAGCCGCAGATCCGCAAATTCCTGCGGCTGGGCCTCGAAAGCCACGGCTACGCCGTGCTCGAGGCAGCGACCGCCGACGCCGCCCTGCGCGCCGCAGTCGCCGCGCAGCCGGAACTGGTCGTGCTCGATCTCGGGCTGCCCGATCGCGAGGGCTTCGAAGTCTTGGGCGCGCTGCGCGAGTGGTCGCGCGTGCCGGTCATCGTACTGTCGGTGCGCAGCCGCGAGGACGAGAAGGTCCGTGCCTTCGAACTCGGCGCCGACGATTACGTGGTCAAGCCCTTCGGCATGGCCGAGCTGCTGGCGCGGATCAAGACCGCACTGCGGCGCCGGGTCGAGGGCGAGGCGCCGATGCCGGTATTCCGCGTCGGCGCTCTGGAGGTCGATCTCGTTCGCCGCCTGGTGCGAGTGGACGGCGCCGAAGTCCGGCTCTCGCCCAAGCAGTACCGGTTGCTGCAGATCCTGGTGACGCATGCCGGCAAGGTGGTCACGCACCGGCAACTCCTGAACGACATCTGGGGCGCGGCGCATCGCGACGACGTCCAGTACCTGCGCGTGTTCATCCGCAAGCTGCGTAGCCGCCTCGAGGCCGATCCCGCACGGCCCAGGTACCTGCTCACGGAACTGGGCGTCGGCTACCGGCTGCGTTCGCCCGACCAGCTCGCCGGCCCGCCCTAGGCGGTTATGCGGCGGCTATGCCGGGGCCGCCGGAAGCGTATGGAACGGCAATGCCCTTGCCACGCACAATCGTGCGAGGAGGTATTGACCATGATCCTGACGCACGTAAGCCTCGTCTTTTCCGGCATCGCCTGCCTGTCCCTCGCCAGTTTCATGATTTACGCGGCGATGCCGCGCGAAGGCAAGCCCGCTTCGCTCTGGACGGCGACCGAATCGCGCTCCACGCTGCTCGCCCTGAGCATCGTCACATTGTTCGTCTTCGGCCTCGGGCTGGTGCTTAAGGGTATCCTGACCTGATCCGCATCTGCCTGGCGGTGGCAGGGCGCGGCAACGCGCCGCGGATTGAAAAGGAGTTCGCGCCATGTTCATCATGTTCTCAGTGGCGGCGCTGTGCGCGGTCTTGCTGGTCGCCAGCCTGCTTGGCGTGGCGTGCCGGTACCGTAAGGACCTGTGGTTCACGTCGGACGATGTCATTCTGTGCTTCATCGCGCCGCCGGTGATCCTGCTGGGGACGTTCGGCGCCCTCTCGATCGGCTATCGCTTGACGCACGGCGGCCTGGCCGCGGTTCCCGTCGGCGGCTAGATCGGTTCGGCGGTCATCGTCGCCTTGGCCGTCGGCATCTGGAAAGTGGTCTCGCGGCGGATACGCGAAAGCAGGACTGAAAGAACCACCAGCGCGCTGAACGCATAGGGCGCCAAACGCGCCTGCCGCGGTCTCCTCTTTCCGCCCCGGCCCGGGGTTTCGAGACGACTGGAACTCCGGGGTTTCAGGTGCTACTCTCTGTGCCGCTGGGCCAAGAGTGTAAGCAGCACAGGGTAGCGTGATCGCCTGAGCGCCCACCACCACCTGCACCACCACTGCCGCTGCGGCGACCACCTCGCTGCGGAAGAACCTGAGAGGAGATCTGACGATGAAGAAACTCGCGCTGACGGGAACGCTGCTCGCCGCACTGTGTGCCGCCGGCACCGCGGCGGCCCAGCAGAAGATCAACATCGCCTGGGGTGGTTCCAACCCCGGCGGTGTCATGTACTACATGGTCGGCTCGGCAGGCACGATCATTTCCAGCAAGCTGCCGCAGTACAACATCAACCAGGTGACCACCGGCGGCTCGACCGAGAACGCCAAGCGCATCATCAAGGGCGAGCTCGACATGGGC
>JAOTWE010000055.1 GCA_029863065.1 Betaproteobacteria bacterium | reverse complement strand
TCGGTCGCTGCCGAAGGCGGCGCGGGGCTCGAGCCGCGGCCCGCGGCGCGCGCGCCGGGCACCACCGTCTCCGTTTCCGACCTGTACTTCAACACGCCGGCGCGGCGCAAGTTCCTGCGCACCGAGGCGACCGAATTCGGCCACTGCGACGAAGTCTTCCGCCGCCTCGCGCTGGCACGGCCCGATCTCGCGTTTTCGCTGCGGCACAACGATCGCGTCTCGGCGCACCTCGCGCCGCAGCCGCTCGCGGCGCGCGCCGCGGCGCTCCTCGGCGCCGGGTTCGCCGCCGCCTCGGTGCCGGTGGACGCGCACGCCGGGCCGCTCAGGCTGCACGGCCTCGCCGGCACGCCGCAGGCGGCGCGCAACCGCGCCGACGCGCAGTATTTCTTCGTCAACGGCCGCTTCGTGCGCGACCGCCTCCTCGCCCACGCCGTGCGCGAGGCCTACCGCGACACCCTGCACGGCGAGCGCCAGCCGGCGTTCGTCCTCTACCTCGAGCTCGACCCGAGCGGCGTCGACGTCAACGTGCATCCAGCGAAGACCGAGGTGCGCTTTCGCGACGCGCGCGGCATGCACCAGTTCGTGTTCCACGCCCTGCAGCGCGCGCTCGCGCCCTCGGCGGCCGAGGCGCCGGTCAGCTACGCCGCACTGCCGCCGCAGGGACCGGCGATCCAGGCGGCTCTCGCCATGCAGGAGCCGGTCATGGCCTATCGCGCCGCGCCCCTAGTGCTGCCCGATTCGGAGAAGGCGCCGCCGCTCGGCTACGCCCTCGCGCAGCTGCACGGCGTCTACATCCTCGCGCAGAACGAGGCGGGGCTGGTCCTCGTCGACATGCACGCCGCGCACGAGCGCATCCTCATGGAGAAGATGAAGCTCGGGCTGGACGCCGGCGCCATCGAGCGCCAGAGCCTGCTGGTGCCGGTGGTGTTCCGCGCCGAGGCGCTCGACGTCGCCACCGCGGAGGAAAATCGCTCGATGCTCGAGCAGCTCGGTCTCGAGCTCTCCGTGGCGGGCCCGAACGAGCTCGCGGTGCGCGCGGCGCCGGCGCTGCTCGCGGGCGGCGACGTGCCGGCGCTGGCGCGCTCGCTGCTGGCCGAGCTGCGCGAGTTCGGCGCCGCGCAGGTGCTGGCCGCGCGGCAAAACGAGCTCCTCGCCAGCATGGCGTGCCACGCCGCCGTGCGCGCGAACCGGCAGCTGTCCTTGCCCGAGATGAACGCGCTGCTCCGCGAGATGGAAGAAACCGAGCGCTCGGGAAGCTGCAACCATGGCCGCCCGACCTGGTACCAGCTCACGCTCGGCGACCTGGACAAGCTGTTCCTGCGTGGCCGCTAAGGCCTACGCCCTCCTCGGCCCCACCGCGAGCGGCAAATCGCGCCTCGCCCTGGACCTCGCGGCCCGCCACGCCGTCGAGATCGTGAGCATGGACTCGGGGCAGGTGTACCGCGGCATGGACGTGGGCACTGCGAAGCCGTCGCGCGAAGAGCGGGCGCGGGTCAGGCACCACCTGGTGGACCTCATAGATCCGACGGAGCGGTATTCCGCAGGCCGGTTTCGCGCCGACTGCGTCGGCGCGATCATGGAAATTCTCGAGCGCGGCAAGATCCCGCTCATCGTCGGCGGCACGATGCTCTACTACCGGGCGCTCGCGCAGGGCATCGACGTCCTGCCCGAGGCCGATCTCGGGCTGCGCGCGAGTATCGATGCGCGCGCCGCGCGCCACGGCTGGCCGGCGCTGCACGCCGAGCTCGCGCGAGTCGATCCGGCGACCGCGGCGCGGCTCTCGCCCAACGACGCGCAGCGCATCCAGCGCGCGCTCGAGGTCTGGGAACTGTCTGGAAAGCCGATTTCCGAACTGCAGAAGTCGGCAGGACCGGCACTGCCGTTCGAACTGAAAGCCTATGCGTTGATGCCCGCGGACCGCGCCGAGCTGCACCGCCGCATCGCCGAGCGCTTCGAGCGCATGCTGGCCGACGGGCTGGTGGACGAACTGCGCGGCCTGAAGCGGCGCTACGCGCTGCACGCAGCGCTGCCCAGCATGCGCTGCGTCGGCTACCGCCAGGCCTGGGCGTTCCTCGAAGGCGAATACGGCGAGGCCGAGCTGCGCGAACGCGGCATCGCCGCAACGCGCCAGCTCGCCAAGCGCCAGCTCACGTGGCTGAGAAGCCTGCCCGAAATCGAACCGGCAACGTCGCTCGCCCTAGAATGACCATCTCGCACGGAGGCAGCATGGACATCGGCATCGTCGGACTGGGCAGGATGGGCGGCAACATGGCGCGGCGGCTGGCGCGCGGCGGCGTGCGCGTGCTCGCCTACGACCGCGAGCTCTCGGCGCGCGACGCGCTGGCGAGCGAGCCGGGCGTCGCCTGCGTCGAGGGGCTCGCCGCGCTGTGCGCGCGGATCGAAGGCGAGCGCGTGATCCTGACGATGCTGCCGGCGAGCGCGGCGACCGACGAAGCGCTGCGCGAGCTTCGCCCGCTCCTTTCGGCGGGCGACACGCTGGTGGACGGCGGCAACGCCTTCTACAAGGACTCCATGCGCCGCGCGCTCGAGCTCTCGCAAGAGGGGCTGCGCTACATCGATGCCGGCGTCTCGGGCGGCGTGCACGGCCTCGCGCAGGGCTACTGCCTGATGCTCGGCGGCACCGCGACCTCGATCGAGATCTTCGCGCCCTACGCGCGCATCCTGGCGCCGGCGGCGGAGCGCGGCTGGCTGCATTGCGGCCCGGCGGGCGCCGGGCACTACGCGAAGATGATCCACAACGGCATCGAGTACGGCATGATGCAGGCGCTCGCCGAGGGCTTCGCACTGCTCGCCGCGCGCGAGGATTTCGGCTTCGATGCCGGACGCCTGGCCGAGGCCTGGCGCCATGGCAGCGTCATCCGCTCGTGGCTCCTCGACCTGTGCGCCGAGGCGCTGCAGCGCGAGGATGCGCTGGAGGGCGTGGCGCCGGTGGTGGCGGACTCGGGCGAAGGGCGCTGGACAGCGCTCGAGGCGATCGAGCTGGGCGTGCCGGCGCCGGTGATCACGCAGCCGCTGCTGGCGCGCTTCGCCAGCCAGGGACGTTCCGCCTACGCGGCGAAGCTCCTTGCCCTGATGCGCGCGGGCTTCGGCGGGCACGCGGTCACGAAGTCGTGATCGTCGTTGTCATGGGCGTCTCGGGCTCGGGCAAGAGCGCGATCGGCGCCCCGCTCGCGCACAAGCTCGGCGCCGAATTTCTCGACGCCGACGATTTCCATCCCCCGGCGAATGTCGCCAAGATGGCCGGCGGCGTGCCGCTCACGGACGAAGACCGCTGGCCGTGGCTTCAACACATCAATGGCGAGTTGCAGAAACGAAAGAACGCCGTGCTCGCCTGCTCTGCGCTCAAGGAATCCTACAGGCAAGTGCTTTGCAGGAATCTCGATTGCCGCTTCGTGCACCTGCGCGGCTCGATCGAGCTCATCCGCTCGCGCATGGCAACGCGCCGGCACCGCTACATGCCGGCCGCGCTGCTCGAAAGCCAGTTCGCCGCGCTCGAGCCGCCGGCGCGTGCCATCGACATCGACGTGGCGCGGCCGGTGGACGAGTGCGTCGCGGCGATCTTGGCTCAGCTGCCGATGTGCACCTGATACTTGGCGCCGTTCGACATGGTGCAGATGCCGGCGCCCTGGCGCGGCGTGCTCATCTGGTAGTCGCAGCTCATGTAAACGCCGCTCGGGCCGTAGGCACTCGCCACGCCTTTGCGCGCATCGCCGTCCACGCGCGTCGCCTCGCCGCTCAGCGTCTCGCCGTTGTAGTTGAGCTGAAAGCGCCCCTTGCCGTTCATCATGTTGACCACGGTGCCGGTGAGCACGCCCGTGCGCGTGGCCACTTCGTTCTCCGGGTACATGCGCACGTTGAGCGCCGTCGGCTGCGGCGGACCGCCCGCGCCGGGCGGCAGGGGACTGCCCTGGGCCTGGCCCGGAATCACAGTCCACCACTGGCCATCCGGGTTCTGCACGACGTAGCAGCCGGAGAGCGCTGAGAGCGCCAGCGCGGCGCCAATACTCGCTACGATCTTCATTGGTCCCTCCTTAAGGGTCCCAGGCGATGTCCGCCTGTTCGCCCATGATCGGAGGGCGCCGCGCACTTCCGGCCTACCGGTGGCTTACCGATCGCTTTAAGCGACCGTTTCCTGGCTGCGCTCGAGAAACTCTTTCGCGCGCACGGGCACGCCCGCCGCTTCCCAGTAGCGTCCGAGCGCGGCCAGGGCGCGCGCATAGCGCGCGCGCAGCCGCTCGCGCGGCTGCAGGCACCAGGATTCCTCGGCCTCGCCCGCCAGGAACGGACCGCGGTAGAGCTCGAGCAGCCGCGCGCCCAGGCGTTCGGCCTGCTCGGGCGTGAGCGCCGCGCCCGCCGGCTTCAGCGCGGCGTCGGTCTCGGCCAGCAGCCGCTCGAAGGCCCGCGTGTCCACCCAGAAGTAGCGGGCATCGAGCGTCAGCTTGCCCTCGTGCAGCTGCACGGCGCGGTCCTCGCCGAGAAGCTTGCGCAGCCGATGCAGCGTGCTGGTAAACGACCGGTGCGCCGAGTCGCCGTCGATGCGCGGCCACATGGCGTCGGTGATCAGCTCTTCCGCCACGCGCTCGCCGCCGAGCGCGATCAGCACCTTGAGCAGCTCGAGCGGCCGGCGCTGCGCCTTGCCGCCGGCAGCGGCGAGCGCTTCGCCGTGCCGCAGCAGGCGAAAGCCGCCGAGCGTGCATACGTGGAAGTTCCAGGGCCAGTCCGGCACGTCGAGCGGCGGGCGCTCGGGCGCGAGCGCTCGGCGCTTGACCAGGCTCTTCGCGTATTCGGCCTCGACGCCGGCGCCGAGCGCGTGCTCGCACAGGCGCGCGATGGCCGCCGGCCGCCACCACAGGAAATGCTGGTAGCCGTGTTCGCGCCCGAGCGCGAAGCCGCGGCGCAGAGCGTTCAGGCCCGGACGCTGGCGGCCATGCTCGAGCGCGATGCCGGCGAAACCGAGCAGGCAGGCGTATTCCAGGTGGCGGCTGTCGATGTCGCGCGCGATCGCGCGCATCTGGCGCAGCTGCGACACGCACTTGCGCTCATCGCCGCACTCGGCGAGCACTTGCGCGAGGGCAAGGCGCGTCAGCACCTCGAGAAACGGGCAGCCGACCTCGACCGCCATGCGCAGCGCGAGCTTTTCCTGCTGCAGCGCACGCATCAGGTCCTTGCGCAGCGCCGCCTCCCAGGCCTGGAAGTGGTGATACAGACACAGGTTGAAGCGGCCCGCGCTGGCCGCCTGCGCATCGAGCTGGCGCGCGAGCGGCGCCGCGCCCTCGAGGTCGCCGCCGCCGAGCGCGCCGCCGTAGCCGTTCACCAGCAGCTGCACGCTCCAGGTATGGATGCCGGTGGCGCGCGCGATCTCCTGGCCCTCGCGCATCGCCGCCAGGCAGGGCTCGCGCTCCGCGTTCAGCATGTGGTACATCGCCTCGACGTTCTTCAGCGTGAGCAGCGAGAACGGCGACACGCCCGGGGCGGCGGCCAGCCGCCGCATGGCCTCGATCAGCCCGTGCGCGCGCACGTACACCCCCGTCCACATCAGGGTGAGCGCCGCGAGCAGGCCGACGAACATCTTCAGGTTCGGGTCGGGCACCTGCTGCGAGGCGGCCAGGGCGCGCCCGATCCACTCCTCGATGTCGCGGCGCTGCGGCTGGCGCAGCGTAAGCGAGATGAACATGCTGCACGCGACGCGCGCCTCGGCCTCGGGCGTGGGCAAGCGCGCCCCGGCGTTCGCCATGCCGTCCAGCACCGCGATCCAGCGGTCGAGCAGCGAAAAGTCGTCCAGCTCGTAGAGGATGGCGTCCATCGCGCCCGAACAGGCGAGCACCATGCCGGCTTGGTCCGGCGCGGCTTGCGTGCGGAACAGCTCGTAGGCGCGCTCGAAGCCCAGGCGCCCCTCGCGAGGGGCGCGCTGCACCTGGCTGGCGGCCGCCCAGTACACGGTCCACGGGTGCCCCTGCTGGATTTCGGGGGGCAGCTCGTCGACCCAGTGCACCAGCGTCTCGGCGCGGCCCTGGGCGAACATGGCGCCCGCGTGCCGCTCGACCAGGCGCGCCATCGCGTCCCAGTCGTGGCCGTCGCGCGCGAGCGCCACGGCCTCCTCGACCTGGCCGGCGCTCTCCATCAGGGCTGCTGCTTCCCTTTGCAACTGGCGGCGCCGCTCCTTGGGATAGGCCTCCTGCGCGCGCGCCAGCAGAAATTCGCGGAACATCGGATGGTACTGGTACACCGGCTCGGTGTGCGCCTCGCGCAGCGCCACGAAGTAGTTCTCGCGATGCAGCCGGGCGAGCGTCTCGCCGGCACCGGCGTCGCCGCTCAGCGACTGCGCGAGCGCGGGCGTCATCTGCGCGAGATGCGCGGTCTGCAGCAGGAACTCCTGAGTGCGCGCGTCGGACTTCTGCAGGATCTCGCCCGCGAGATAGTCGAATACCAGCTGGCGCGTGGCGAAGTCCGGCGCCTCGGCGATCGGCACGCCCATGCGCGCCTGCTGCAGCAGAAGCACCAGCCCCGCCGCCCAGCCCTCGGTCTTGGCATAGAGCGACTGGCGCGCTTCCGGCGTCAGCTCGGGACGGCGCTCCGCGGCAATGCTGTCGGTCTCCTCGCGCGTCAGCCGCAGCTCCTCCCAGCCGATATGCGCGAGCTGGCGGTTGGCGCGCAGCCGCGCGAGCGCCGGCGGCGGATCGGTGCGGCTGACGACGATCGCTCGGCCACCGGGCGGCAGCTCGCGCAGCGCCTCGCGCATCGCGTCGTGCAAGGGCGAGGACGCCGGCACCTCGTGGTAGCCGTCGAAGACGATGGCGAACGGCGGCTTGATGCGCGCGTAAAGCTCCTGCGCGTAGCGGCGCGTGAACGTCTGCAGCCCGGCGTGGTACTCGGGCGTGAGCAGCGGCAGCGACGGACGCTCCTCGCCCTCGAGGTCCGCGACCGCCAGGCCCAGGTAGTAGAAAAACGTCGCCGGATCGGCGTCGCCTTCGTCGATCTGGTACCACAGGCAGCGCAGCGGCGCGTGGTCGAGCCAGCTCGCCACCGCGGTGGTCTTGCCGCTGCCCGGCGGGCCCGAGACCCAGGTCAGTGGAGTATCGCTCGCCTCGTCGAGCAGAGCGAACACGCGCTCGCGCGGCAGGATCTCCGACAACAGCGGCCGGGTAGTCTTGCCCAGCGGGGAGCGTCTGCGTTGGGCGGTGCTGGCCATGGCGTTCGGGCGAATTCTGCTCCCGGCAGCACGGGACGTGGTTACTTATCGCTTACAGCCGTGCTGCAATGCGTCAATCGCTACGACTGCCCGAGCAGGCGCAGCTCGACCGCCCGCATGACGGCGGCGGCCGCGGTATGCACCTCGAGCTTGCGGTAGGCGTTCTTGACGTGGCTGGTTACCGTGTTGGCGCTCACCCCCAGCTGCAGGCCGACCATGGCATAGCTGCAGCCGCAGGAGAGCAATCGCAGCACTTCGATTTCGCGAGGCGTCAGCATCGGCTTTCCTCCTTGTGGCCGGGGATCCAATAGGCCCGACCGCAAGTCGATGATCCGTCTTGCGCAGGTACGGCTTGCTTACCGGTCGATCACGGATCGCTCAAATAGGTGAAGCTAGGCAAGGCCACGATCTCCTAGGCCCATGGGATTGTCAGCCGCGCCGCCAAACGCAATGCTCTTGCCGGCATTCCGCCATCAAGGAGAACGGCACATGAAAACGATCGCATGGCTGAGCAGCGCGGCGCTGATGCTGGCAAGCCATTTCGGCTTCGCGCAGGCACAGGAACGCTTCTACCTCGGCGCAAGCGCCGGCTCGAGCGACATGGACCAAAGCGTTACCGAGGGGCTGATCACCTCGGGCTCGGTCGACGGCAAGGACTCGGGCACGAAATTCTTCGGCGGCTATCGCTTCAGCCGCAATCTGGCGCTCGAGCTTGCTTTCGTCGACCTCGGCAAGGCGGGCTACAGCGGCGACTTCTCCGGCACGCCAGTCACGGGCGGCACGGTCAAGGTCTCGGGCTTCAATACGTCAGCGGTCGGGCTGTATCCGGCTACAGAAAAGCTCGAACTGTTCGCAAAAGCGGGACTGTTCGCCTGGGAAGCGAAGGCCAACGACGTGACTGGCGGCGCCCCATTCTCGGACAAGGCGAACGGCACAAATCTGTCCGTCGGGCTGGGGGCCAACTACTTCTTCACGAAGAATGTCGGTGCGCGGCTCGAATGGGAGCACTTCGAGCTCGACCCGGGCAAGGCAAGCCTGCTGTCCGCGGCCATCATCGTCAAATTCTGAGGGAAGAACGGGAGTCGGCAAGAAACCTTCAGGTCGCTGCAGCTTCGTTGCATAGTTCCTGGCCCCCGCCGCCGATTCGCGAAAAGATGCAGGCGTTCCAGGCGTAGTGGCGGCGCAAGAGCGCCGCAGGGGACGGCCGGATCTCCTCCTCCCGGTCTCGATCCCCGATCTCCCCCCGGCGCGCGGCAAGTGCGCCGGGGGATTTTTCTTCCCCTTCCCCAGCCGCTCATTCCCCCGCCGCGATGCCCTCGCGCCGCGGATCCGCCCCGCCGCGCCAGCCGCCCGGCACGCGCTCGATGCCGTGCAGGCCGCTGGTGAGGCGCGCGAAGTTGAGCACGTGCCCGCGCTCGGCGAGCGCATCGCCCAGTTCCTCGATCTTCGTGTCGCGCTCCAGGTACGTCGGGCCGTTGGTGCTGCCGAAGTTCGGCGCCGAGATCGCCTGCTGGATGTTCATGCCCCAGTCGAGCACCCCGACCAAAGTCTTCGCCACGAAGTTGATGATCATCAGCCCGCCGGGCGAGCCGAGCGCCATCTTCAGGCGCCCGTTGCGCTCGAAAACCAGAGTCGGTGCCATGGAACTGCGCGGCTGCTTGCCGCCTGCGACGCGATTGACAGCCGGACGCCCGAGCGACTCCGGCCGGAAGCTGAAGTCGGTGAGCTGATTGTTGAGGAGAAACCCGCGCACCAAGATGCGGCTGCCGAAGCCCATTTCGATCGAGGTGGTCAGGGCGACGGCATTGCCGTCGGCGTCCACCACCGACACGTGGCTCGTGCCCGGAGTCTCGGGATCGAGCGTTCCCGGGAGCGCAAAACCCATCGAGCGCTCGCCGATCAGGCGCGCGCGCGCCGCGAGGTAGCGCGGATCGAGCATGCGCGCCACGGGCACGGGCGTGAAGTCCGGGTCGCCGATGTACACGGCGCGGTCGGCGTAGGCGAGGCGCGAGGCCTCGCTGAACAGATGCACCGCCTCGACCGACCCCGGCGCCGCGCGCCCGAACGCCGTGTGCTCGAGGATGCCGAGGATCTGCAGCACGCCGGTGGCGCCGGAGCTCGGCGGTCCCATGCCGCAGATGCGGTAGCCGCGATAGGCGCCGCAGACGGGCGTGCGCTCGATCACGCGATAACGGCCGAGGTCATCGAGCATCATGTCCGATCCGGCGGCGCGCACGATGTCGCCCGCGATTTCGCCCTGGTAGAAAGCGTCGGCGCCCCGCGCAGCGATCGCCCTCAGCGTCGCCGCATAGTCGCGATTGACGATGCGCGCACCCGAGTAGAACAGCGCGCGCGCGGCGGGATCTTCGCCGAGCAGCGTCTCGTGCTCGAGCTGACGGGCCAGACGCCGGGTCTTTGGCGTTCCCTCTTCCGCGAGCCGGATCGCCGGAGCGAAAAGCCTTGCCCACGGCAGCCGTCCCTGCTCCCGGTGCAGGACTTCCAGCAGCCGCGGCACGCCCGGTACGCCGACCGAGCGCCCGCTTGCCACCGCCCGCATGAACTGCTCCGGATTGCCGTGGCGATCGAGGAACCGGTCGGGCCGCGCCGCCGCGGGCGCCGCCTCGCGCGCGTCGAAGCTGCGCACGCGCTGTTCCTTCTCCGTCCAGGTGAGCGCGAAGGCGCCTCCGCCCAGACCCGAGGACTGCGGCTCGACCAGGCCCAGCACCAGCTGCGCCGCGAGCGCGGCGTCCGCGGCGCTGCCGCCCGCGCGCAGCATCTCGAGTCCGGCTTGCACGGCGCGCGGATCGGCGGCGGCCACCATGAAGCGCTTCGCGTACGCCGCCGGGCGCTCGACGCGCCCGCTCTCGATCTCGGGGGCGAGCAGCTGCGCCGTGGCTTGGGCACTGAAAAAGAAAAGGGCCGCGCAGGCGGCCCTTGTCACGAACATGGTGCGGACGCTCACACCATCAAGGGTACGACGAGCAGCGCCACGATGTTGATGATCTTGATGAGCGGGTTCACGGCCGGTCCGGCCGTGTCCTTGTACGGATCGCCCACGGTGTCACCGGTGACCGCGGCCTTGTGCGCATCGGACCCCTTGCCGCCGTGATTGCCGTCCTCGATGTACTTCTTGGCGTTGTCCCACGCTCCGCCACCGGTGCACATGGAGATGGCGACGAACAGGCCGGTGACGATGGTGCCCATCAGCACGCCGCCGAGCGCCTGCGGCCCGAGGAGCAGGCCGACGGCGATCGGCACCAGCACCGGCAGCAGCGACGGGATCATCATTTCCTTGATCGCCGCGCGCGTCAGCATGTCGACGGCAACGCCGTACTCGGGCTTGGCGGTGCCCGCCATGATCCCCGGGATCTCCTTGAACTGGCGGCGCACTTCCACCACCACCGCGCCGGCGGCACGGCCCACGGCCTCCATCGCCATGGCGGCAAACAGGAACGGCACCAGTCCGCCGATGAACAGGCCCACGATCACCATGTGGTTGGACAGGTCGAACGACACCGACCTGCCGGCGGCTTCGAGCGCGTGCGTGTAGTCGGCGAACAGCACCAGCGCCGCGAGGCCCGCCGAGCCGATCGCGTAGCCCTTGGTCACCGCCTTGGTGGTGTTGCCGACTGCATCCAGCGGATCGGTGATGGCGCGCACCGAGTCCGGCAGCTTCGCCATTTCCGCGATGCCGCCGGCGTTATCAGTGATCGGCCCATAGGCATCCAGGGCGACGATGATGCCCGCCATCGAGAGCATCGACGTGGCGGCGATGGCGATGCCGTACAGGCCCGCGAGCGAATACGAGGCGAGGATCGCGACGCACACCGCGAGCACCGGCCAGGCGGTGGAACGCATGGAAACGCCCAATCCGGCGATGATGTTGGTGGCATGCCCGGTCGTCGAGGCTTGCGCGACGTGCCGCACCGGCCCGTACTGCGTGCCGGTGTAGAACTCGGTGATCCAGACGAGAAATCCGGTGAGCGCCATGCCCACCACGGCGGTGCCGTACAGGTGCCAGACACCGATGGTGGTCATGCTGCCGGCAATTTCGAACTGCGTGGTCTTCAGCAACTCGCCCATCACCACCTGGGTGATCGGCCAGAAGGCGACGAGCGCGATGCCGCCCGCCCAGGCGAGACCCTTGTAGAGCGCGGGCATGACGTTCTTGTCGCCCGGCTGCGCCTTCACGAACCAGGTACCGATGATCGAAGCGACGATGGCGAAGCCGCCGATGACGAGCGGATAGATCACCGCCGCCGGCGTCTTCAGCATGAGCGCGCCGAGCAGCATCGTCGCGACGATGGTCACGGCGTAGGTCTCGAACAGGTCCGCCGCCATGCCGGCGCAGTCGCCGACGTTGTCGCCGACGTTGTCGGCGATCACCGCCGGGTTTCTCGGATCGTCCTCGGGAATGCCGGCCTCGACCTTGCCGACGAGGTCGGCGCCGACGTCCGCGCCCTTGGTGAAGATGCCGCCGCCCAGCCGCGCGAAGATCGAGATCAGCGAGCCGCCGAAGCCAAAGCCGATCAGCGGGTGGATGATGTGCACCAGGTCGTCCTTCTGCAGCGCATTGGCGTAGAGCAGCGCGAACAGGCCCGCCACGCCGGCGAGGCCGAGGCCGACCACCAGGAGGCCGGTGATGGCGCCGCCCTTGAAGGCCACCTGCAACGCCTCGTTCAACCCGACGCGCGCGGCTTCCGCGGTGCGCACGTTGGCGCGCACCGAAATGTTCATGCCGATGATGCCGCAAGCGCCGGAGAGCACCGCGCCGAACAGGAACCCCCAGGCCGTGGTCCAGCCGAGCTGCGGCGTCAGGCCGATGGCGAGAAACAGCACCACGCCGACCATGGCGATGGTCTTGTACTGGCGCCACAGGTAGGCGATGGCGCCTTCGCGCACCGCCGCGGCGATCTCGCGCATGCGTTCGTTGCCGTCGGGCAGCCTGAGGATCCGCACGCTCTGCCAAACGCCATAGACGATCGCCAACAGTGCACACACGAGCGCGAAACCGAGTCCGCCAGCCACCATGCTTGTTCTCCCCTCTGCGTGCGCGGGGCGGGGAGCCCCGCGGAAAAGGGGGCGATTCTATCAGGCTAGCCGAGCGCGGCGAAAGCCCTGGCGCGGATTTCTTCGATGCCGCCCGAACCCGATATGCGGTGAACGCGCGGCGCGCGCGCATCGCCCGCCGCCGCCCAGCGGGTGAAGTGGTCCAGCAGCGGCCGCGTCTGGCGCCGGTACACCTCGAGGCGCTTCCTGACGGTTTCTTCGCGGTCGTCCTCGCGCTGGATCAGCGGCTCGCCGGTGGCGTCGTCGCGGTCCGGGATGCGCGGCGGATTGAATTTCACGTGGTAGCTGCGCCCGGAGGCCGGGTGCACGCGCCGCCCGCTCATGCGCAGCACGATCTCTTCCTCGGGCACGTCGATCTCGAGCACGTGGTCGAGGGCGACGCCGGCCGCCTTCATGGCCTCGGCCTGGGCGATGGTGCGCGGAAAGCCGTCGAACAGGTACCCCTTGGCGCAGTCGGGCGCTTTCAGGCGCTTCTTCACCAGCGCCATGACGATGTCGTCGGACACCAGCTGGCCCGAATCCATCACCTTGCGCGCCGCGAGGCCGAGCGGCGTGCCCGCCTTCGCCGCCGCGCGCAGCATGTCGCCGGTCGACACCTGCGGGATGGCGTACTTCTCGGTGATGAAGGCCGCTTGCGTGCCCTTGCCCGCGCCCGGCGGTCCCAGCAGGATGAGTCTCATTGCAGGAGTTTTAGCACAGCTTCCACGTCGGCCGGGGTGTCGACCCCGGGCGGGATCGCGCCTTCCTCGATCACCGTGGCGATGCGAAAGCCATGCCACAGCACGCGCAGCTGCTCGAGCTGCTCGGTCGTCTCGAGCGGCGCGGGGGCGAGGCCCGCGTAGCGGCGCAGGAACGCCACGCGGTAGGCGTAGATGCCGACGTGGCGATAGGCGGCCGGCTTGCCGCCGTCGCGCGGGAACGGAATGCCGGCGCGGCTGAAGTACAGCGCATCGCCCTTGGCGTCGAGCACCACCTTGACCACGTTCGGGTTGGCAAAGGCCTGCGCGTCCTGCATCGGATGGCAGGCGGTGGCGACGCTCGCATCGGGCCGCGCGCGCAGCGCGTAGGCGACGCGGGCGATCAGCCGCGGCTCGATCAGCGGCTCGTCGCCCTGCACGTTGACGACGATGGCATCCTCGGCGAGCGCGAGCTGCGCCGCGGCTTCGGCGATACGCTCGGTGCCGGTGGCGTGCGCGGCGCGCGTCATGCGCGCCTCGAAGCCGTGCGTGCGCACGGCCTGCGCGATGCGCTCGTCGTCGGTCGCCACGCACACCGGCTCGGCGCCGCTTTCGCGCGAGCGCTCGCACACGCGCACCACCATCGGCGTGCCGGCGAGATCGACGAGCGGTTTGCCGGGAAAGCGGGTCGAGGCGTAGCGCGCGGGAATCAGGACCGCGAAGCCGCTCACGCAATTTCTTCTGTCGGGTCGAGCTTGCGCGCGTCGTCTTCGAGCATCACCGGGATGCCGTCCTTCACCGGGTAGGCGAGGCGATCGGCCTTGCACACCAGCTCGCCTGCCGCCTTGCGGTACACGAGCGGCCCCTTGCACAGCGGGCACACCAGGATTTCAAGCAGCCTTGGGTCTATGGCCGAGCTCACCGAGCCTCCTTTGCAGCCACTCGTCGAAC
>JAOTWE010000254.1 GCA_029863065.1 Betaproteobacteria bacterium | reverse complement strand
CCGTCCCGTGGTCATGGCGTTGAAGGCGGCGCGGAACACGCGCGGGATGTCCGCCGAGCGGTCCAAAACCGCATTCCACTTCGTCAGCGGCTTCATCAGCGCGCCCTGGTCGAGCTCGGTGAGCGTGAAGCGCCCGCGCGCAGCGACCGAGACGTCGGTGTTGATGCCCAGCACCGGCACCGAGGATTCATTCGCCTCGACCAGGCCGGGCAGCAGGTAGGTAGCGCCGCCGCCCGAAGGGCCTTCGCAGACGCCGACCTTGCCGGTGACGCGCGCGTAGCCGTCCGCCATGTAGGCGGCGTGGCGCTCGTCGCGCGTCAGCACGTGCTTCATGCCGTGCTCCAGGCGCGCCAGCGCGTCGTAGAGCGGCAGGCTGGTGTCGCCGCACAGGCCGAAAATCACCTCGACGCCGTGCGAGCGCAGCATCTCGACCACGGCTTCGGCACCGGTCAGGGTCGCAGCGCCCGCTTCGATGGGCTTGTTCATGCGGTTATAGTAGCGCGCCATGCGTGTTGCCGACCGCCAGCGCCCGCCGCCGGGGCAGCTCTATCTCGATCATGTTTCGCATTTCGTGGCCGACCTCGAGGCGGCGCGGGCGCTGCTCGAGGCGCTCGGCTTCGCCGTCACGCCGCTCTCGGCGCAGGTGACGCAGGACGGCCCCGCGGGCACGTCCAACCGCTGCGTCATGCTCGCCGACGGCTACCTCGAGTTCCTCATGCCCACGGGCGCCACGCCCAACGCCGCACGCCTGAGAAAGTCGATGCGCCGCTACCGCGGCGTGCACCTTGCGTGCTTCGGCACGCCTGCTGCGGAAGAAGAGCACGCGCGGCTCGCAGCTCACGGCTTCGCGCCGCAGCCGCTCGTGCACCTGCAGCGCAGGGTGGAAGACGGCCTGACGGCGCGCTTCAGCGTGGTGCGCGCTGCGCCCGGGAAGATGCCCGAGGGGCGGGTGCAGTACGTGCAGCACCTCGCGCCCGAGGCGATCTGGCGCCCGGCGCACCTGCGGCACAGGAACGGCGTGCTCGGCCTGGCCGCCGCCTACGTGGTCGCCACCAATCCGGTGCGCGCCGCCGCGCGCTGGGCGCGCTTCATGGGCGGCCTGCCGCGCCGCGAAGGTCAGTTCGTCGGTTTGGCCACGGACCGCGGCAAGGTGCTGCTCGGCACGCGCGCGCAAATGAGGGCCCTCCTCGGCGTGGCGCCGCGCTCGCCTGGCATCGCCGGCTACGCGCTTACCTGCCGCGACCCGAAGGCATTCGCCAATCGCTGCCGGAAGTCCGGATTGAAAGTGAACCGTCATTTCGCCGTCGCCCTGCCGCGCGCGCTCGGCGGCGCCTGGCACCTCGTCTCCATGGAGAAAGAATGAAAACCGACCTGTGTGCGCTTTCCGCCACCGAACTGCTCGCCGCGTACCGGGCGCAGACGCTCTCCCCCGTGGAAGCGACGCACGCGGCGCTGGCGCGCATCGAGAAGCTCAACCCGGTGCTGAACTGCTTCAACCTGGTGGACCAGCAGGGCGCGCTCGCCGCGGCGCGCGCGAGCGAGGCGCGCTGGAAGAAGGGCGAGCCCGCAGGCCTTGTCGACGGCGTGCCGACCTCGATCAAGGACATCATCCTCACCCGGGGCTGGCCCACGCTTCGCGGATCGAAGACCACCGACGCGAAAGGCCCCTGGAAAGACGACGCACCGGCGGTGGCGCGCCTGCGCGAGCACAACGCGGTGTTCCTCGGCAAGACGACGACCCCGGAATTCGGCTGGAAAGGCGTCACCGACAGCCCGCTCACCGGCATCACCAGAAATCCCTGGAACCCGGAGAAGACGCCCGGCGGCTCTTCGGGCGGCAGCGCCGCGGCGGTGGCCGCGGGCATGGGCCCGCTCACCGTCGGCACCGACGGCGGCGGCTCGATCCGCATCCCCTGCGCCTTCACCGGCCTGTTTGGCCTCAAGCCTTCCTTCGGGCGCGTGCCCGCCTGGCCGCTCTCGCCCTTCGGCACGGTGGCGCACCTCGGGCCGATGACGCGCACCGTCGCGGACGCGGCACTGATGATGAACGTCCTCGCGCTCCCCGACGCGCGCGACTGGCACGCCCTGCCCTACGACGCACGCGACTACCGCATCGGGCTGGAGGACGGCGTGCGCGGCCTGCGCATCGCCTACTCGCCCGACCTCGGCTACGCCAAAGTGGATCGCGAGATCGCCGCGCTGGTCAAGAAGTCGGTGCAGGTTTTCGAAGCACTTGGCGCGCACGTCGAGGAAGTGGATCCGGGATTCGAGAACCAGCTCGAGGTCTTCACCCTGCACTGGTTCCCGGGTGCCGCCTACGTGGTGCGCTCGATTCCCGAGGCGAAGCAAGAGCTCATGGACCCCGGATTGCTGGAAGTGGCGCGCGCGGGCGAGCAATTCAGCGTGCGCGAGATCCAGGACGCGGTGCAAAAGCGCGGCGCGCTCGGCGTGCTGATGAACCAGTTCCACGAAAAGTATGACCTGCTGCTCACCCCCACCCTGCCGCTGCCCGCCTTCGAGGCCGGCAAGGAAGTGGCGGACGTGGTGAAGGAACGGCGCTGGACCGACTGGTCGCCCTTTTCCTATCCGTTCAACCTGACGCAGCAGCCGGCGGCGTCCATTCCCTGCGGCCTTACCAAGGACGGCCTGCCGGCGGGGCTGCACATCGTCGGGCCGAAGTACGCCGATGCCCTGGTGCTGCGCGCGGCGCGCGCCTACGAGTCGGCGGTGCCGATCACGATGCCGGACCTGGCGAAACTCGCTCGCTGATAGGGCCGTAGGCTGGGCCACTGGCCCACCCGGCGTCGTACGGTGGGCCTTCGGCCCACCTTACAGGCGGTAGAACCGCGCGGCGTTGTCGTGAAAAAGCGCGCGGCGCTCGGCGGCGGAGAAGCCCTCGGTCATGCGCTTGAAGTCGTCGAACATGCGGCCGAAGGTCACGCGCAGCCCGTCGACCGGAAAGTTCGAGGCGAACATGCAGCGCTCTGCGCCAAACATGTCGATCGCCTCCAGCACCACGCGGCGGTTGTCCTCGTAATCCCAGGCACCCTCGGGCAGGCAAAGGCACGAGAGCTTGCAGAAGCAGTGCGGGCTCGATGCGAGCGCGCGCATGCCGCGGCGCCACAGCTCGAGGCCCTCGACGCTGCGATCCCAGGGAAACCCGGTGTGGTTCAGCACTACCGCGATGCCCGGGTGCGCGCGCACCACGGCGGCGGCTTCCTCGAGCTCCCAGGTCTTCACGCGCAGGTCCCACGAGAGGCCAAAGCGCTCGAGCAGCCGGTAGCCGGCGAGCCAGGCCTTCTCCTGCATCATCCCGTCGCGAAAGGGCTTCGAGCGGATGCCGCGCACCCGCGGGAACGACGCCTGGCGCTCGAGGATTGCGCCGGCGTTCGGTGTGTGAAACCAGGCGTGCGCGACGATCGCGTTCGGCATGCCGTGCTTTGCGTGCAGCGCATTGAGCCACTCGGTCTCGGCGATCTGCTGCTCGCGCGAGCATTCCGCCTCGACGTGCACGGTCTTCACCACGTCGTGGCCAGCGGCGTCGCGCCGGTAGTCCGCGGGCAGGTAGTCGCGCTTGAGGCTCGCGTAATCGCCGAGGAAGAACTCGTGCGGCTCGGGGTCCTGCAGCCACGGATAGTGGAGCGGCCCGCGCGCGAGGTCCCAGAGATGGTGGTGCGCGTCGACGATCGGCAGAGCTTCACTCGGCGCGCCCCCCACCGTCTCACTCCCTGGGCCGGACGACGAGGCTCTGCGTGGAGCGCCCGACGAGACCCTGCTCGTCGTAGATGCGCGCTTCGGCCAGGCCGTTCGCTGACGGCCCAAGCAGCGTACACGCCTCGATGCAGATCCATTCCCCGGCGGGCGCGCGCAGCAGGTTGACGGTCAGATCTGAATTCACGAACACGTAGCGCTTGAAGTCGAGAACGGCGCTGATGCCGTTGCCCGAATCGGCGGCCACGGCGACGCGCTCGATCGGCAGCGGCGCTTCGCCTTCGACCAGCGGGTGGCGAAGCCGGAACCAGACCGTCGACGGCCCGCGAAAGAAAACGCCCTCGGCGACGCGCGATTCGATCAGGTCCGGATAGCCGATGGTGTCCCGGGCGAACGGAAAGCGGGCCGGCGCGGATTCCGCCGGCGACTTCGGCGCCTTGGGCAGCGGATGCCCGGGCAGGCCCGGCGGCAGCGGCAGATCCGTTTCGCGCTA
>JAOTWE010000108.1 GCA_029863065.1 Betaproteobacteria bacterium | reverse complement strand
TGCAGCGCGCCAGTTCCTTGCCGCCGGAAGAGAGGACGGCGGAGAAATGCGCGGCGTTGCGTCCCGCGTAGTCGGTCTGCACGGCGACCGCGAGCTCGGCGATGGGCACCGGCCGCAGCAGGTTGGCGGTGAGGCGCGCGACGTGCGTCAGCCCGAGCGGCGCCGCGGCGCGCGCGATCGCGCCCGCGACGAGGGCGATCGGCGGCCCGCCGTGCTGATGCTCCGGGTTCCAGGGCCCGCGCGTCGCCTCGCTCGAGCGCCACGCGCCCTCCCCCGCACCGACGAACGCGCTCGTCGCCATCAGCGCGCGAGCTGCAGCTCGAGCACCCAGGTCGAGACCACCTTGTCATGGTCGAGCATCGCGCCGCGCACCAGGTAGTGCTTGGCGTCCTTCTGCTGCATGGACTCGAAGCCGCGGTAGCGGCCGGTGCCGCTGGCATAAAACGACAGGATCGCGTCGCCGGCGATGACGAAGCGGCCGTTGAGCGCACCGAGCGCCGCGTTCTCGGCGGACCAGTGCGTGGCGTTCGAACCCGGGGAAAACGGCACGATCTCGTAGCGGTTATGGTGTTCCTTCGGCGGGACGCTCTTGACGCGCAGCACGCCTTCGCTCAGCCATTTGCCCGCCTCGTGGCGGACGCGCGTGTCGCCGTCCACCGCGGTGACGACGCCGGCGCCGTCGCGATACTCGCCGGCCGCGCGCCACACGCCCTCGCGGAACAGAAAGCTGTGCTGCATCAGCCGTGCACCGCGACGCTGTCCTGCGGCGCCTGGGCGCGCGCCTGCATCGTGTAGTCGCGCTGCACGCCGGCGATGCGCAGGCGGTAGCCGGCGAAGATTCCGGCGCGGCCTTTCTTCTGCGCCTCGCGGTGCTGCTGCACGTTGCGCCATTTGCGCACCGACGCCTCGTCCTTCCAGAACTGCAGCGACACGAACTTGCCCGGCGTGGTGATGCTCTCGAAGCGCTCGAGCGAGATGAAGCCCTCGGCCTGGTTCAGCTCGGGCCTGAGCTGCGCGACCAGCTCCATGTATTCCGGGAAGCGCCCCGGCGCGGGCGTGAATTCGAAGATGACGGCGATCATGATTCCTCCCTGGCGCCCACTATACTTCCGCGCCATGCAAGCTCGCTACTGGACCCACTGGCCGAGCGACATGCCGCGCAGCCTGGCGCTGCCGGCGCTCAGGCTGCACGACCTGCTCGCGCGCGCGGCGTCGCGTTTTCCCGACAAGCCGGCGACCGTGTTCCAGGGCGCTGCGCTCAGCTATCGCGAGCTCGCGGCGCGCGCCGAGGCGCTCGCCGGTCATCTGCAGCACGCCTGCGGCGTGCGCAAGGGCGATCGAGTGCTCCTCGACCTGCAGAACGGTCCTGATTTCATCGTGGCACTTTTCGGCATCCTGCGCGCGGATGCCGTGGCGGTGCCCGTCAGCCCGGCGAACGTGGCCGCCGAGCTGCGGCATTACCTCGAGGACTGCGGCGCCCGGGTGGCGATCGCCGAGCGGGAGGTCGCGTCGCGCTTCGCCGGACTGCCGCTCGATCACCTCATCGTCATGGACGAGTTCCGCGCCGTTGGCAAGCCGCCCGCGCCGTCCGCGGCTTTACCCGACGATCTCTGCCTCATGCCCTACACCTCCGGCAGCACCGGGCAACCCAAGGGCTGCATGCACACGCACGCCACGTGCCTGCACAACATCGCCGGCTCGGCGGTCTGGAAACACGTCACCGCGGACACCGTGGCGCTCGCCACGGCGCCGTTCTTTCACGTCACGGGCCTGGTGCACAGCTTCCTCGCCACCGTGTATGCCGGGGGCACCATCGTCATCCAGCGGCGCTGGGACGCGCTCGCCGCCGCCGAGCTGGTCGAGCGCCACCGCTGCACGCACTGGGACAACGTGCCGACCATGGTGGTGGACCTGCTCTCGCACCCCGGGGCGCTCGAGCACGACCTCAGTTCGCTCACCTGGATCTTCGGCGGCGGCTCGGCGATGCCCGAGGCGATCGCGCAGAAGTTGTATGACCTCTGCGCGGTGCGTTACATCGAGGGCTACGGCATGACCGAGACCATCTCGCAGACGCACATCAACCCGCCGCAGAACCCGAAAAAGCAGTGCCTCGGCATTCCCACCTTCGACACCGAGTCGCTGGTCGTCGATCCCGAGACCTTCAGCGTGCTCGGTCCCGGCGAGCAGGGCGAGATCGTGGTGCGCGGGCCGCAGTTGCTCAAAGGGTACTGGAACAGGGAACAGGCGTTCCGCGAGTCCTGGGCGGAAATCGACGGCAAGCCATTCTTTCGCACCGGCGATTTGGGCCGCACGGACGAGGACGGCTACTTCTACATCTCCGACCGCCTGAAGCGCATGATCAACGCCGCCGGCTACAAGGTGTGGCCGGCGGAGATCGAGGCGACGATGTACCAGCACCCGGCGATCAAGGAGTGCTGCATCATCGCCTCACCCGATGCGCGCCGCGGCGAGACGGTGAAGGCGGTAGTGGTGCTCAAGCCCGGCGCCGCGGCGAGCGCCGAGGAAATCCTCGACTGGGCGCGCGGCCGCATGGCGGCCTACAAGGCGCCGCGGCTCCTCGCCTTCGCCGACGCGCTGCCGCGCACCGCTTCAGGCAAACTGATGTGGCGCGCGCTGCAGGACGCAGAATTCAAATAGGGACAGACCTCATTTTTCTCATTTGCAAATGAGAAAAATGAGGTCTGTCCCTATTTGCTTACATGAGCGACGGCAGCCATGTGCTGAGTTTCGGGAAGGCGATGATGATGCCGAGCGCCGCCACCAGCAGCGCGATGAACGGGAAGACGCCCCTGAAGATTTCGTCGATCCGCACCGTGTCGCCGATGGCGGATTTCATGGCAAACACCACCATGCCGAAGGGCGGGGTGAGCAGCCCGATTTCGATCGCCAGGATGGCCACGATGCCGAACCACAGCGGGTCATAGCCCAGATTCACGGCGATCGGGTGCATGAGCGGTATGGTCAGAATGATGATCGAGGTCGAATCGAGGATGCAGCCGAGCATCACGAAGACGACGATGAATCCCAGGATGACGAACATTGGCGGGATCGCCAGCGCGGTCACCCACTGGGTGAGGTTGCCCGCCAGCCCGGACATGGTCAGCACCCGGCTGTACATCTGCGCGCAGATGAGCAGCAGAAAGATGCTGGCGGTGGTCTGCCCCGCATCGCGCAGAATCAGCCACAGGCCGGGCAGGGTCAGCTTCTGCCGATTGATGAAGATGAGCAGGAACCCGCCGGCCGCCCCCACCGCCCCGGCTTCAGTCGGCGTAAAGAAACCTCCCCAGATGCCGCCCATGACCAGGACGACCAGGCCGACGACCGCCCACGGCGCCGTGGCCAGGCGCACGATGGTGCGCAAGTCCAGGCGCCGCGCCTCGACCTGGCGGCCACCCAGGCGCGGCCAGACGAGCACCATCACCCAGATGCCGAGCGCCAGAATCGCCATGACGACGAGGCCGGGAAGGATGCCGGCAATGAACAGCTTGCCGATGGCCTGCTCGGTGAGCACGCCGTAGACGATCATCAGCACCGAGGGCGGGATCAGCATGCCGAGGATGGCGCTGCTGGCGACGATGCCGAGGCTGAACTTGCGGTCGTAATTGAGCCGCTCCATCTCCGGAATGGCGATCTTCGAGAACACGGCCGCGGAGGCGACCGAGACGCCGGTGATGGCAGCGAACAACGCGTTGGCCAGGACCGTGGCGATTCCCAGCCCGCCCCGCATGCGTCCCAGCAAGGCCTGGGCGGAAGCGAACAGCTCGCGCGTCGCCCCGGCCACGGTGGCGAAAATGCCCATCAGCACGAATAGCGGCACCACCGCGAACACGTAGTCCATGACCGCGTTGTAGGCGGTGGTCTGCAGCAGGCTGATGGCCACCTCGAACTTGCCGATGATGAGCCACAGCGTCAGCACGCTCACCGCCGCCAGGGCGACGCCGATGTGCACGCCGAGCAGGATGAGACCGAACACCAGAACGACGCTGAGGAGCGCCAGCGTCGTGGGAGCGAACACTACGGCGCCTCCGCCCCGGGGGCCAACAGCCGGCGCCCGGCCTCGGCCGCCATCAGCAGGAACTGCAGCGCAGTGAGTGCCGCGCCCAGCAGGACGATCGAGCGCAGCGGATACGTGGGCACGCGCACCGGCAGTTCGCCCTCAAATTCGCCCAGCTCCCACGCCTGGATCATCGTGTCCCAGCCGGAGTAGACCAGCAGCCCGAAGACGAGCGCCCCGAGGACATAGGCGAACAGATCCACGGCGGCGCGGCTGCGCCCGGAGAGGAAGCGCAGCACGATGTCGGATCGCAGGTGCCCGCCCGTCTTCAGGGTATGGGGGATCTGCAGCCAGACGATGGCGACGATCGAAACCTTGACGATTTCCGGCACGCCGACGAGGGGGTACTGGAACAGCAGGCGGCCGAGGATATCGGCGCACACCAGCACCGTGATCGCCGCGACCCACACCGAGCCGATGGCGTTCAGCCCGGCCATCAACCCGTAGTGGATGCGGCGGAACAGAGACGAGGCGCTACTTGCTTGCGGTCCAGTCCCTGGGGAATTTGACCCCGAGGGCTTTCAGGTTCTCGATATAGGCGTAGACGACTTCGCCCGGCATTCCCGTGGCGCTGATCTCGGCGGCCTTTTCCTTGGGGATGTTCGTCAGCGCGTTGGCCCACTTCACCTTTTCCTCCCACGACAGCTCGCGCACCGTGGTACCCGCGTCCTTCATCGCCTTGATGGAGTTTTCGCTCTTGATCTGCGAGGCTTCCGTCTGCAACTTGGTGTACTCCTTGCCCACTTCGAGAAAGATCTTCTGCACCTCTTTGGGCAGCTTTTTCCAGGTGTTGCGGTTCATGGTGATCATGGTGTTGGGGATCGCGCCGAAGCTGGTGATGGTGTAGTTGCGCGCCACCTCGTGCAGCTTGAACGAATAGGTCGCGTCCGGGATCATGATCCAGCCGTCGTAGACCCCGGTCTGCAGACTGGTGTAGGCCTCGTTCAGATTGGACTGCACCGGCACCGCGTTCACCGCCTTCAGCCAGGGAATGTTCGGCCCGGCGGCCGCGATCTTGCGTCCGCTCAGCTGCTCCACCTTGGTCCAGGGGAAGGTCGTCACCAGGTTGTAGCAGGTGACTGCGCCGGTGGCGATGTAGACCTGATTGAAGCGCTTCTCCAGGTTCGTGCGCAACTGGGGATACTTATCGAAAACCTTGCGCGCTGCCAGTCCCGCCTGCACCGCGTTTTCAGTGCCGAAGGGCACGAAATAGCCGAAGTTGTAGGCCAGCATCTTCGAGGGCTCGAAGGGCACGTGCACGTCGCCGATGTCCAGCAGGCCGTTCTCGATGGCTTCCAGGACCTCGCCGAGCTTGGCCACCGAGCCGCCGTAGGCTTCGACCCACTCGATCTTGTGCTTGGTCTTCTGCTCGACGCGCTTTTTCACCTCGACCTGCAGAAAGCTCTGCATCGGCGCCACCCACGAGGCCGCCGGCACCGGGTGCCCGGCGCCGATGGTCAGGCGGAAGGTGTCCGCGTGCGCCATTGGCACAGCCAGGGATACGACGCCCGCTGCGAGCAGCGTGGCAATAAGAGTCTTTTGCATGATCGCCTCCTCCTTGATTCAGTGCGGGAACGTGCTTCGCGTTCAGTATGCGCCCAAACAACAATCCTCGCGTGGCCGCCGCGTTGACGCAAGTCAAGCTTGCTCAGTCGGGCCGCACCCCCGCGTGCGCCCGCTTGAGCAGCGCGAGCACGCCTTCAAAAGTGATCGGCGCCGGATTCGGATACGGCGCCTCGAGCGCGATCTTCGCCGCGCGCGCGAGGTCGCCTTCGGGCACGCCCAGGTCGGAAAGCTTCATCTTCAGCCCGAGTTTCACTTCCAGGTCATAAAGGCCGCCCGCAGCATCCTTGCCGCCGAGAGCGCGCGCGATGCGCGCCATCGCCTCGGGCGCGGCGTCGCGGTTGTAGCGCACGGCATGCGGCAGCACGATGGCATGGGTTTCCGCATGTGGCAGATTCCAGGTACCGCCCAGCGTGTGGCAGAGCTTGTGGTGCAATGCGATGCCCGTATTGAGGCAAGTACCGGCCAGCCAGGCGCCGTAGAGCGCCTCGCCTCTCGCCTCCATGTCCCTGGGATTGCGCACGATTACGGGCAGAGACACGGCCAGGGCGCGGATGCCCTCCTCCGCTATGAGCGAAACGATCGGGTTCGCTTCCTTCGCATACAAGGCCTCTACGCAATGGGCGATGGCGTTCATGCCGCTCGCCGCCGAAATCGCCGCCGGCAGCCCGAGCGTCAGCTCGGGATCGTAGATCACGGTCTTCGGCAGCATCTTCGGGTCGACCTGCGTGCGCTTGCGCCCGCCTTCGGTGAAGCCCTGGGTCCAGGTCATCTCCGAGCCCGAGTAAGTCGTCGGCACCGCGAGCACCGGCAACCCGGCGCTGAGGGCGATGGCCTTGCCCAGGCCGATGGTCGAGCCGCCGCCCACCACCACGCAGCAGTCGGCGTTCGCCGCCTTGGCCGCGCGCCGCGCGTCCTCGGCGACTTCGATCGGCACGTGCCGCACCGCCTTGTCGAACAGGCCCGCGAACCGATCGCCGAGCGTGGCGGCGATGCGCTGGACGTCGGCCGAGCGGCCGGGCGTCGAGAGCACGAGGGCGCGCTTCGCTCCCAGCTTCTCGACTTCCTGCGGCAGACGCGCGACGCTGCCGGCGCCGAAGACGACGCGCGAGGGCTGCGAGATGTAAGTGAACGGCTTCATGCGCTGCGTCGCAGTTTAGCGAGCCGCCGCCGGAAGTCGAGCGCCAGCAGCGAAAGACCAAGCGCCGCGGTGATGAACACCGGCCGCGCGCCGCCCGCGTCCACCGCGTGCGAGGCGAGCCACACCCCTACAGACTGCCCCGTGAACAGGCTGCAGGCGAAAATCGCGAGCGCCGCGCCGCGCGTCTCGGGCGCCATCTGCGTCGCGTGCACCTGCAGCGTGTTGTGCATCATGTAGATGCCGGCGCCGAGCGCCACCACGCTGGGCACCGCCCAGCCGGGTGCAGGTGCGGCGGCGAGTGCCAGGTAGCCCAGCCCGATGAGAATCCCGCCCCCAAGCACCAGGCCACGCTCGCCGGCGCGCGGCAGCAGGCGTCCGGCCGCTGCCGCGAACAGCAGCCCGCCCACGGCGAACGCCGCCGCGACCGAGCCGCTCGCGCCGAGGCCGAGGCCGAAGCGCTGGTGCATGTAGAGCGCAACGAAGGCGAGCGCACCGTAGAACAGCGCGCCCTCGAGAAACACGGTCGCCAGGATGACGCGCACCCACGGCAGGCGCGTCAGCCCGGCCATGCGCCGGAACGCCGCCGCAAGCGGCGTCGCGTCGCGCTGCCGGTCCTGCGTCTGCGGATTGCGGCGCAGCTCGAGGTGGAGCAGCAGCGCCGTCGCCGCATAGAGCACCGTCAGCAGGTAGAACATGGCCTGCCAGCCGAAACGCTCGCCGAGGAAACCCGACACCGAAGTCGCGAACGCGACGCCGAGCATGTGGCCGACGAGAAAGCGCGCCAGCACCAGCTGGCGCTTCTCGTAGGCCACCGCGTCGCCGATCCACGCCATGGCGAGCGGCACGATGGCGCCGACCGTGGCGCCGGTGAGGAATCGCGCCGCGACCAGCGCCGGCAGCGACGGCGCGAGCGCGCACACCAGGTTGCCGATCGCGGAGATCGCGGTGACCCAGAACACCATGCGGTACTTGCCGATGCGATCGCCGATCGGCCCGTTCACCAGCTGCAACAGGCCGTAGGCGACGGCGAAGCCGGTGATCACGGCCGCGGCGGCGCCCGGCGTGGTGCCGAACTGCGCGGCGATCAGCGGCAGCAGCGGGTCGGCCGAGCGCAGCGCGGCGGCGCTGGCGAAGGCGGCGAGCGACAGCACGAGCACGGCGCGGTTGGGCATGGACGATTCCAGCCAGGCAAGCCGTGCCGCTCAGCCCGAGATCCGCGGCAGGATGGCGGTGGCGAAGCTCAGCACGAGGAAGAAGCCGCACATGTCGGTGACCGTCGTGAGGATCGGCCCCGAGGCCACCGCGGGATCGAACTTCAGGCGCTTCAGGACGAGCGGCACCGTGCCGCCGATCGACACCGCGACCAGCGTGTTCGCCGCGAGCGCGCCGCCCACCACCAGGCCGAGCCACGGGTTGCCCTTCCACAGGATCGCGGCGAGCGCCAGCAGCGCGCCGAGCACCACGCCGTTGATCAACCCGACCTTGATCTCCTGCAGCCAGACGCGCATCAATTCGAACGGCTTGGTGATGCCCAGCGAGAGCTCGCGGATGCTGACCGCCACCGCCTGGTTGCCGCTGCAGCCGCTCATGTCCGAGACGATCGGCAGGAACACCGCCAGCGCGATCGCCGCGGCGAGCGTCTCCTCGTAAACCGCGATCACGCTGGCGGCGATGATGTTGAGCAGGATGTTCACGGACAGCCACGACAACCGCCGCCGCGAGCGCACCGCCAGCGGCAGCGAGCGGATCTCGTCGCCGCCGACGATGCCCTGCGTCTTGCGGAAGTCGTCCTCCGAGCGCGCGGCAAGCGCCTCGGCGACGTCCTCGTGGCGCACGACGCCGAGCAGCCCCTGGTGCGCGTCGACCACCGGCACCGCGGCTTCGCCCGAGCGCACGAAGAACCGCTCCAGCTCGTCGAGCGGCGCGTCCGCCTTGACGTGCGCCGAGGGCTTGAGCAGCTGCGCGAGCAACGTATCGCGGCGCGCGAGCACCAGGTCGCGCAGGTCGAGCGTGCCGATCAGGCGCCCCGCGCCCGAGACGACGTAGGCGTGCAGGTCCTCGGCGATACCCTCCTCGGTACGCCGGTTGAGATCCTCGATCACATCGCGCACCGTCGCGGTGTCCGGATAGGACAGGTACTCGGTGACCATCAGGCCGCCGGCCACGTCGCGCGGGAACGGCAGCAGTTTTCTCGCTTCCGCGGCCTCCTTGGGCGGCATGCGAGCGAGGATCGCCTCGGCGTCGGCCGGGTCGAGATTCGCCAGCACGTCGGCCTGGTCGTCGCTTTCCATCTCGCTCACGATCGAGGCGGCGTCCTTCGCCTCCAGGTCCTCGATCAGGTCGGCGGCGTGCTCCTCGGGAATCTCCTCGATCAGGTCGGCGGCGCCCTCGGGCGATAGCGTGGTCAGCACGCGCTCGCGCGCCTCGGGACCGAGGCGCAGCAGCGCCCGAAACGTCTCGCTCGGGCCGATCGTCTCGACGTAGGATTCCAGGCCCTTGGCATCGCCGGCCTGCGCCAGCGCGTCGAGCCGTTCCCAGTGCGGCGTTTCGATGACTTCGGTCATGACGTGTCTCCCCTTGGGCACCCCGTGTACGATGCGGCGATTCATTTGACGCCGAGACCGGACTGATGCCCGTACTGCCCGATCCCCATGCCCTCGCGATCATGGCGCTGACGCTGCTGGCGCTGGTGCTGTTCGCGCAGGACCGCATCGCGCTCGAGACCTCCAGCCTGATCGTCTTCATCACGCTGGTCGCGGGATTCCAGATCTTTCCCTACGAGGGCCCGGCCGGCACGGTGCGGCCAAGCGACCTGTTCGCCGGCTTCGGCCACGAGGCGCTGGTCGCGGTCTGCGCCCTCATGGTACTCGGCAAGGGCCTTGAATCGACGGGTGCGCTGCAGCCGGTGGCGAGAATA